>JBDSKY010000524.1:0-3391 GCA_039916675.1 Bdellovibrionia bacterium | reverse complement strand
CCGGAAGGATGTGAGAGCTTAAAACGACTGTGTGGTCGCCGCTTAAGCTTTTGATGAGCTCTCTAATTTCGATAATCTGTTTAGGGTCAAGACCGACAGTGGGCTCATCTAAGATCAATACTTTTGGATTATGGACCAAGGCTTGAGCGAGACCTACCCGCTGACGGTATCCTTTTGAAAGATTGCCGATGAGACGTTTTTTTACATCTCCTAGGCCCGTACGATGGATGGCACCATCGACTGACTTAGTAAGTGACGCCCTGGGGACCTGATGCAAGCGCGCTGCAAAGTCGACATAATCTTCAACCGTCATCTCGGGATATACGGGCGGATTTTCAGGTAAGAAGCCGACATTTCTTTTCACATCGATAGCATTTTCAAATACATCGAAACCCGCTACGTTGGCTTTGCCTTCGCTTGCAGGCATAAAACCAGTGAGGATTTTCATTGTTGTGCTTTTTCCAGCACCATTGGGTCCTAGAAATCCAACGATTTCGCCTTTTCCAATTTTAAAATTCAAATCGGATATGGCGGCTCGCGGGCCATAGAGCTTCGTGAGATGAGAAACTTCGATCATGATATGACCTCATTCAATTGTATTTTCATTTATATATAAACTAAAGTAACCTTCGTTTTAAGTTTGTCAAGAGGGTGGAATATTCCTATTCTTCCCGAGTCAGTAATACCTTTCCAATATTAGCTCGACTTTGAAGAAAGCTCTGAGCAGCCCCTCCTTGAGACAAGGGAAAGGTTTTCCCAACTAGCACTTTGTAACTCCCGTCTTCGAATTTTTCAAGTAGACGATCTAAAGCGACCTCCATAGGACTGATTGAAGCGGAGGTTGGAAAAAGTTGAAGCATATTTAACCCGAAAACCCCTTTATTTTCATTCATTAATTTGAATGGGGTAAAGAAGGCGGTATTCCGAGCGAAGGATAAAAGTTTTAGAAGAGATCTTTTCTCTCCTCCCACTATGCTGGCTGCACCGTAGTTAATAAGGCGTCCGGCTACCGAAAGTCGTCTGAAACTTCGCTTCAAACTCTCTCCCCCTGTGGGGTCCAAGATAATATCAAAATTACCGATAGTTTTATCGGGCAAAGTTTCCCAGTCTGTATTGGTAATTACTTCGGCGGCGCCTAAGGATTTCACAGCTTGCTCCTTAGCTTTGGAGCCGACAACGCCTACAACATGCGCTCCGGCCTGAGCCGCCATTTGTACGGCTGCGACCCCGACGCCTCCTGCTGCACTTTGAACTAGAACACGATCCCCTTTTCGTACTCTAGCCATGTCTTGTAATGCGATCCAAGCGGTTAGAAAATTTACGGGGATGGCGGCAGCCTCAATGTCGGTAAGTTTGGCTGGAATTTTTCTAACTTGAGATTCGGGCAGGACAACTTCGGATGAGTAACCCCCGAATCGGCAACCTGCTAAGACCCGATTTCCTACACGGAATTTTTTTACTTCGTGTCCAATCTCGGTCACTACTCCGGATACTTCGTAACCTGGGATAAATGGAGGTTTAGGAGCTTCGGGGTAAAGTCCCATCCGCATCATAATATCCGCAAAATTAACGCCCGACGCGCTGACCTGAATTCGGACCCCTTGTGGAAAAATCTTTAAGGGAGGTGTAGAAATAAATTTGAGCGTCTCAGGACCACCAAATTGACTGATCTGCAAAGATTGAATCATTTTCCAAATTTCTCGAAAGAGCTAACCAAAGCTTCAATTCGTTTAATGACTAGAGGGACAGCTTTTTCTAAGGTGGAGGTGATAGCCACTCCAGCAGCGAACTCATGGCCTCCGCCTCCTAGTTCCATAGCCAGTTTATTTATTACAATACGGCCTTTGGACTTGATGGAGATCCGTATCATTCCATCATCTTCTTCCCGAAAAAAGCAAACAACCTCTGCATCCTTGATCAAGAGCAATAAATTTAGAAAGGACTGAGTGTCGTCGGCCGAGGCTTGGTGTTTTTTTCTTAGGGCAAGATCCATTTGAAGCCAAGCAACTTTATTATCTCGGGTCACCTGAACATTCTGAAGCATATTACCCAGAAGTTGGAGATGCGATACTTCTTTAGAAGAGTAGATTGCCTGGTAGATTTCTTCCGGGTTTACACCGAACTCAATCATTTCTGCCGCAATCCTATGAGCTAAAGGAGTCGTCCGGGAATAGCGAAAACTATTTGTATCTGTCATGACAGACACGTAGAGCCCAGTTGCAACATCTTTGTTGAGTTTGATCAGGGCAAGTTCTGAAAACAAATGATAGAGAAGTTCTCCGATGCTGCTGGAAGTAGGATCCGAAACCACCATTCCGTGAGGAGGATAGCTGACTTTATCTTCACCCGTGATCATAGGATGGTGATCGAGAAAGACGATTTTTTTAGCACGGAGCGATAATTCGCTCCAGAGTTTCCCTACTCTTCGCGGGTCATTGGTATCTAAAATAATCCACAAATCAAAGGTATCCCAGATTTCTACTTCGCCGGGGCCAAGAAGAATCAGGTTCTTAGGATCGAGAAAGCGATATCGCTTGGGAAGTAAGTCGGGGTTGTAGATTCTGCAGGCTTTTCTAGCGCGTTTTAAATAATGATACAGTGCAGCTTCAGCTCCCAAACCATCTCCGTCAGGTAACAAATGGGTGGTGATTAAAACGCGTTTGGCCTGTTCTAAATAGCCTTTTAGTTTCTGGAATTCATCAGATTCCGAGAGGCTTACCGGTTTGTCTTTCGAACTTTTTTCTTTAGTGCTCAAGGTAAATAATCCCTTCTCCGAGGAGTAAAGGAGAGGCTGAGAGAGTTATGGGCATCAGAAAACAAACTCAAATGGATCCCCTTTACGTAATCTTCGAACAGCATTTATACAATTTTCAAGATTCTGATTCTGATCGTAGAACGTTTATCAATAACATTATCCAAGACTATTTTTCATATCTCAGAAAACAGAATATTACAGTTCCAAAATCGCTTGAGAGCGCAATTGGTGACGAGCTTTACACTCAAGTGAGCCACATGTTGGTAAAAAAGATTTATGGATGCTTGACAATTAATGAGTATCAAAAGGGTCTCCCTACGGTTGCTAAGCGTAGGGTGAAGGCGCGATATTCTCGTCTATCGACCAAAAAAGCTTAAGAACAATTTGGGGGCCGGGCATTTAGGTCCCGGTACCGGTTTCTAGAGCCTGGTTCCAGAACCCGGACTCCGAGTCTTTTATCGTGTGCTTCGTTTTTTTCTAATCGATTTTTTCACGTGTTTGATAATTGTTTCAGCAACATTGATCCCAGTGGCCTTTTCAATGCCTTCGAACCCCGGAGAGCTGTTTACTTCGATGATCATTGGCCCCTGATTGCTTTCCATTAGGTCAACGCCAGCCACTTGTAAATCAAGCACT
>JBDSKY010000523.1:0-6244 GCA_039916675.1 Bdellovibrionia bacterium | reverse complement strand
TCGATGTGCATCATTCCATCGATGTAATGAATATCATCATGAAAAAGAGACGTGCTGGATGCCACGCTCAAGATAGCTTTGAGTTCGGGGGGGCGTTTCATGGCAAGCTGAAGAGCGTTGAATCCACCCCACGAAATTCCGAACATTCCAACAGTTCCGCTAGACCAGGGTTGATGGGCTAACCAATGGATAATTTCCAATCCGTCTTCTTGTTCCTGTTCGGAGTATTCCCGGTCCGGCAACTGGCCTTCACTTCGGCCTGTTCCGCGAATATCCACACGGGCACCTACGTAGCCACGGCTAGCAAAATAGACATGATTATTGTAATCCCGGATCGCCATTGCATCGTCTTTTCGGTAGGGAAGGTATTCAAGGAGAGCAGGGTAGTTTTCGCCGATTTTTGTTCCGAAGGGGAGGTAAAGAGTTACAGAGAGACGGGTTCCGTCTTTCATTGTAATCCATTGTTCTTCCATTGTGACAGACGGTGCAACTGAGGGAGGGGCCACCGCTATTCCGTCTGCTGGTTCCTTCTTCGAAAGCTGTGCTTGCAGGACGGTAGGAATGCATAGGGAGACAAAAAAGAGATACCCAACAGCCCAGACTCTTGATTTGTACATGTTGCTCCTAGATTGCCGCTTAGAAAAAGCAGAGAAGTAGTAATACACTTAGAAATTACTACCGGGCAACTCAAAGCGTAACAACTTTTTTATCTGCGAATATGACACGCGGCATAGCCGCCTTTTTCAACATACTGTTGGTGGTAACTGTCTGCAGGGTAAAATTCCGAGGCAGGGGTAATTTCAGTAACTATCTTACTTTTGAGTTCACCTGATTCTTGGAGAGTATTACGTGAGGTGATCGCAGCGCTTTTCTGTTCAGGAGAGTGATAGTAAATCGCCGATCGGTATTGATCACCGACGTCAGGCCCTTGCCGGTTGAGAGTCGTGGGATCATGAAGGTGCCAAAAAATATTTAAGAGCTCTGAATAAGAAACTACTTTTGGGTCAAAGGCAACTTGCACCACTTCAGCATGCCCTGTTTGTTCATAGCAAACCTCTTTATAGGTTGGATTCAGAGTATGTCCTCCCATAAATCCTACTGAGGTAGCTACAACACCTGGGGTGTCTCTGAATTCTTGTTCGACTCCCCAAAAGCAACCTGCGGCAAAAGTGGCAAGCTCTGTGGGAGGAAGGGAATCAGGAGCGTTTAAAGTGCGAAAGAGATTTTTTGAAACTAAGCTGGCCATAAACTACTTTCTCCGGTCTTCGTTGGAGCTTTCTCAAATCGAAGCGGCTATTTTTTCTTTGAGAAAAGAGGAATAAACTCTTCGTAGCCGCTTTCTTTCAACTTCTCCGCAGGAATAAATTTGAGAGATGCGGAATTGATACAATATCTTAGGCCCCCCTTATCTGGCGGGCCGTCCGGAAAGACATGTCCTAGGTGGGAATCACCTGTTTTTGAGCGGACCTCTGTTCTTTTCCCTAAAAGCTCATTTCCGTCGGTTCTTTCGGTCACCGCTTTTTGCGATAATGGCTGAGTAAAACTTGGCCACCCGGTACCTGAATCAAATTTATCAATGGAGCTAAATAGGGGCTCGCCCGTAACTACATCGACATAAATTCCTTCAGAATGGCTGTTCCAGAATGGATTTTGGAAAGGTCTCTCGGTCCCTTCTTGTTGCGTCACTTCATATTGTTCTGGAGTGAGTGTCTTTCGAAGAGTTTCTTGCGGGGGTTTTTTATAGGTTTTCTTTTCGTTCATCATAAAGTTGCTCGGTGAGTGCTTGGGCAAAATTTTAGAATCCTTGATAATGTTCTCATCAAAGACTCTGGGTTTTGTATCTGCAAAAGCTAGAGCACTTACTAAAATAAACCCCAAAGCAAGTGGCCCATTTTTATTAAAGTGGTACCAAAACCTCTTATCTTGTCGCATCGCGTTCAGGATTGGTCCGTGTAGTTCGGTCGCATCCTAAACAGAGATGAACTTCCATGGAGTTCCAATGGAACCAGTTTCCTTCACGCATGGGAAAAAGTTTGCGGCAGCAAAAGCACTTGAATTGCCCCTTAGGCGCTTTTTTTGGTTCAGGTAGCATTTTTAGTCTCCTTTATAACCTCGCAAAAAACTCACTATTCAGTGTGTAGTGCGAGGTCGAAACCTGATTGTAACATTTTCTGCCAAAAATAGACAGTTGGCATCTATCTAATGTTAAAAATGAATTTTCTTATAAAGTGAAATATCGCAAAGCAGCTTTTGCTCAAGTAGTTTGCGAACAGACTAAAAGGGTCCGGAGTTAAAAATTGAAATAAGTTCATACAGAACTAAAATGACCAATACGAGATATTTGGAAAATTTTCTTGGATGTCCATAGATTTAGTTTATTTTTCCTTTTGGATTATTATTGATCCGATATCTGTGCTATACAGCCTTGTGTTCAAAAGCCAAGAAAAGCCGTTAAATAGTTTTAGAGTGACTTTAGTGTTATCCAGTTCTCGTCCCAGACTTGACCAAGTTCTATTGGAAAAGCTTCGCGAACAGGACGAAAATATAGAGCTCAAAAATATCTCTCGAACTGAATTCAAAGAACTTTTTAAGAAAAAGAAAATTCGGATTAAAAAGCAGATCGCATTGCCGTCCTCGTCGCTCGCTCAGGGAACTACTGAGGTGGATATTTTAGGGTTTGGAACTGCTACTTAAAAAATCTATCTAAATAGACGGAATATCCGAATTTGGATATGAGATTCGAACTGTGTTCTGATCGCATCGTTCAGTCCGGCAGAGTGGGCAGGGCCTCTCCTTAAGAGCTTCAGCACAAGAAGAGCACATCAAGTGAGCACAACGAGTTACAGTGAGATCCTTTTTCTTATATAGCTTCTCCAGGCAAACTGGACACTCTTCTAAGTGTTGTTCAAGTGATTCAATCTGATCCTGGATTTTTCGCAATTGATTTTGAAGATTTTCCATCTCAGGCTGAATGTTTTTCAGCTCTGTTTTGTCCGAGATGAGTCGATCTCTGATCATTTGTTTTTGGGTTTCTGTGAGTTTGTTGCTGGCTGCAGGTAGTTGAGAGGGTTGCAATGCTTGGGGGGGCAGAGCGCTCTCATAGATCTGAGCGTTCCCATAGACTTGAGTGTTCCCAAAGACTTGAGTGTTCCCAAAGACTAGAGCGTTCCCCCAGACCCAAGTGTTCCCCAAGACCCAAGCGTTCCCATAGACCCGAGCGTTCCCATGGACCCAAGCGTTCCCATTGACCCGAGCGTTCTCATAGACCCGAGCGTTCCCATAGACCCGAGCGTTCCCATAGACCTGAGCGTTCCCATAGACCTGAGCGTGATCATGAACCTGAGCGTTTCCATAGACCTGAGCGTTCCCATTGACCCGAGCGTTCCCATAGACCTGAGCTTGATCACAAACCGAGGCAAATTGACCAATATAGGGCTTATTGCGGGACGGTCCCCAGTATGTTTTTGGGACGGACGCCGTATCAGCGACAAATCCGCCCTCTGAGTAATCTTTGTTTAACGTGCATTTTCCCGGAGCACCGCCGCAAGGAGGATTTGCAGGGTCTTGAATGCACCAAGTGTCCCGCGCAAAAGCTTCAGGGACGAGTAGGGGAGTTAGCAGAGCGAGAGCTAAAATAAGTTTTCCGAATGGACTCAAATTCACAGGACCTCCAAAATTTGACGTAGTATGCCATTCTTGACTATTTATGTCAATTAATATGTTTCTCGAAGCTTTCTTTTCGATTGAGCTCGAATCTATAAGATATCGGTCTGCCATTTTTGCTGCCAGCAAGGAGTTCCGTGAATGAGCCGATCATTAAGTGTTTAATTTCAATTAGATGGGTCTTGAAAAGCGCTGGCAGCGGGCCTCTATTGACTCTTATTTTCAATACTTGATTATTTTACTGGTATTTATGCCGCAGTGAACATAGAATGCGCGAATGATCAGCACCTCAGGGGTAAGTTTAAGTTACGGAAGCCATAAATTATTTGACGATGCGAGCATTAAGTTCGTGCCGGGGAATTGTTATGGCCTTATTGGAGCCAATGGGGCTGGCAAGTCTACCTTCTTAAAAATCCTTTCAGGTGAGAATACTTCCTATAAGGGAACCGTCACGGTGACTCCCGGGGAGAGAATATCCTTTCTGAGACAAGACCATTTTAGCTTCGAAGAAATGCCTGTTTTAAAAACAGTGATATCTGGACAACCTCGACTCAGTGAAGTGAGCGAGGCAAAAGAGAAACTTTACGCTAAGACTGAATTTACCGACGCGGACGGAATACTCGCGGGTGAACTTGAGTCCCAATTTGCGGAACTCAGGGGCTGGGAAGCTGAGAGTGATGCTGCAGTATTACTGGCAGGATTGGGCATCGGAACCGAGCTGCATGAGAAAAAAATGCGGGAACTTCGCGACAACGAGAAAGTTAAAGTACTTTTGGCGCGGGCCCTTTTCGGCGAGCCAGATATCTTGCTTTTGGATGAACCTACCAATCACCTGGATATTACGGCAATCAGATGGCTTGAAGAGTTTTTATTGGGCTATGAAAAAACCGTTATTGTAGTCTCCCATGATCGACATTTTTTGAATCAGGTCTGCACTCATATGGCCGATATTGATTTCGGAAGAATTCAGCTTTACACCGGAAATTACGAATTTTGGTATGAGTCGAGTCAGCTAGCGCTCAAACAACTTCAAGAGAAAAAGAAAAAAACCGAAGACAAAGCAGAAGAACTCAAAGCATTTATCGCTCGCTTCAGTGCGAATGCATCGAAGTCGCGTCAAGCCACTTCACGAAAAAAGCAACTTGAGAAATTGACTCTTGAAGATATTAAGCCATCTTCACGTAAGTATCCGTTTGTGGGTTTTAAGGCTGAGCGTGAAGCTGGAGACCAGCTTTTAAGAGTCGAGAATCTTACTAAGTCAGTGGACGGTGTTAAAGTTTTAGATCGAGTCAGCTTCACTTTGAAAAAGGGCGAAAAAGCTGTTTTTATTGGTGAGACCGAACTTTCAGTGACAGTATTGTTCAGAATTCTGATGGGTGATTTGAAAGCAGACAGCGGAAGTTTTACCTGGGGTATCACGACGTCTCGTGCTTTTTTTCCAAAAGATAATACTCAATTTTTTGATGGACCGGATCTGAGTTTAATTGACTGGCTCCGTCAATACTCCCCTGATCAAAATGAGAATTTTGTTCGAGGCTTTTTAGGACGAATGCTTTTCTCTGGCGATGAAGCTACTAAAAAAACAAAAGTACTATCGGGCGGCGAACGTGTTCGCTGCATGTTAGCCAGAATGATGCTGACAGAAGCGAATGTTTTGATTTTAGATGGTCCCACCAACCACCTAGATCTTGAGTCTATTCAATCGGTGAACAATGGATTAATCCGCTTTAGCGGAACCATCCTTTTTTCCTCTCATGACCAACAATTTATTCAAACAGTTGCGAACCGCGTCATCGAAGTAGGTGCGCAGGGTGTGAATGATTTTGAAAAATCTTACGAGGAATATATGGAAATGAAATTAGTGAAAACAAGTAGTACAGGACAAGGTGCGCGCGCATGACTTTTAGTGAATTAAATTTAATTGAACCGATATTAAAGGCTGTGGAGAGTGAAGGGTATACGGTACCTACACCTATCCAGCTTCAAGCGATTCCTTTGGTCTTAAAAAAGCAGGATCTTCTTGCGTGTGCACAAACGGGAACGGGAAAAACGGCTGCCTTCGCATTGCCAATTCTGCAGCTTTTGAATGAAAATAACCAAGCAGGTTTTCGAGGTCGTGATGTTCGGGTCTTGATCTTAACCCCGACTCGAGAATTAGCCTCCCAAATTGGCCAGAGTTTCACAAATTACGGTCGTGGTTTGGATGTTCGCAATACGGTAATTTTTGGTGGTGTGGGGCAAAGTCCTCAGGCAGCGGCTATTCGTAAGGGCGTTGATGTCGTCATAGCGACCCCAGGCCGTTTATTGGATTTAATGAAGCAACGCCTGGTTCATTTTAATAAATTAGAAATTCTAGTTTTGGATGAAGCGGATCGCATGCTGGACATGGGATTTATTCATGATGTTCGCCGCATTATTGCAGCGGTGCCTAAAATACGACAGACGCTTTTCTTCTCAGCTACTATGCCTCCTGAGATTAGTAAGCTCTCACAACAAATATTGACACGGCCTGCACGTATTGAAGTCACTCCGGTATCTTCAACTGCAGAGCGGATTTCCCAAGTTGTTTATCAGGTGCAGA
>JBDSKY010000522.1:0-2865 GCA_039916675.1 Bdellovibrionia bacterium | reverse complement strand
ACTCTACTTCAAAACGACTCCAGAAATCATATCCTTCATGGATTATTGCTCCAAACCAGAGGCCACTGACTTCTATGAAGCTACCAACCAAAGTGCCCAGAATCGCCGCCAAAATTATAAACTTTAGAACATCTTCAGTTCTTTCGAGTGCGGGGCGGAATTTAAAATGACAGAGTAGGTATGTACCTAGGACTGCTTCAAAAGTATTTCCTGTAGCTAAAACAAGGGCAATTGGAATAGTAGTCTTTACTATAAATAAATTGGAGAGAAAGCCTCCAAGAAGGATTCCAGGCCACAGCGGGTAGTCAAACAAGACAAGTGCTGCTAAGCCGAGTCCAGAAGGAATGCAAATTAATTTTATATAATTATTTTCAGAATTTAGTTCTGATCCTAATTGTGTTGAGATGAAATAAATACAGGTAAGAATAAGTATCTGCCTTAACTGCTTGCCTGTAATACGCATTATATTAAACCGATAATTTGCTTAGCAGTTTTGAATGCTTAAATTGAGCCAAAGAGAGGGCCATAGGGAAAATATTCCAGTTTAGCTCTTCGATTGGTGGGATTAAGCTGCCAGCTCTATCTTAGGGGTTGGCTTGTATAGGCTGGCGACGTTTCATCCGAGCGATGACTCTACCCTTTATAAAAAGCTACCGCTACCGCAGCTAAAACTAGGGCGAATGAGATGCCATATTTTAAAGTAATTCCCTCACCTAAAAAAAGTGAAGCAAAGATCATGAACACAATTAAAGTGATGCATTCTTGAAGAATCTTCAACTGGTAGGCATTCATGGCTCCGTAGCCTAGTCGGTTAGCCGGCACTTGAAGCACGTACTCGAAAAACGCCAAACCCCAGCTTACAAGGATGGCAATCCACAAGGGAGCCGATTTAAACTTCAAATGCCCATACCAGGCCGTGGTCATGAAGCAGTTAGATATAAAGAGGAGCAAGAACGTCCTTAAGATAGGCCAAAATGTATCTGAACTCATGAAGTGCTCCACAGAAAAACCTCAGAGACCAGCTGTCCGAAATCTCGGTAGGAGTCTAAAAATAAATGACCCACCATTTTAAAGTCCTGCTTCCTAAAAAAGTTCAGTGAAGCTTCATTGTTGATTGGACTGACTAAAATATCTGTCAATATACCTTCCGGATATTTGTCTTTGACTGCCAGCAGGAGTTCGATACCTACCCCAGATCGACGTAAATCAGAACGTACAGCGATCTGATAAAGATAACGGGGCTTCAAAGCTAAACTTGAATCGATAGTAAGTTCAACTCGGCCGACAGCAGACTGGCCATGATAAAGATCCTGAAACTCAGTAATGGCAGATGTGAGGCAGTAGCCTAATACCTCACCTTCAATACCTAAGGCGCAAAACAGAACCCCCTTTTTCTCTGTTACTATTTTAGTCAATTCCGGGAGGTCAAATTTGCTGATTAGAAACCCACTGTTCACGCCGTCTGAATACTCTGATTTTTCAAAAATCAGATTTTCCTGAAGGTTAAGAATTTCGAGTGCTAGTTTATCTAGTTCTCGCAAGTTTTCGTCGGTTATGACAGTTATTGTTAAGTTCATAGGACGTTACCTGACCTAGTCAACGGGTTTGGCTTTGAACCCATGGCGACTCACAAGGTCCTTCAAAGTATTTATCAAGGTGGCTGATTCTGTTTTACTCAAATGTCCGAAGAAGAAGGCATCGTTTTCATCTGCAATTTTTGTTAAGGCAGGAATCAGATTACACCCTTGGGGCGTCAGCTCAATTGAGAAGAAGCGTCGATCCACAGGAGAGACCTCACGTTTAATTAAGCCTTGCTTCTCCAGACGATCCGTTAAGCGGGAAACGACACCTTTATCCATCCCCATCTCTTGTACGAGCCTGGTGGAAGAACAGGGTGCAAGGTTACAAAGGACCCGAAGCGCAATCCACTCCGCCACGCTCACACCTTGGGTAGCAAGCCTCTGTTGAAATGAAGCTGTCACTTGATTGGAGACAAATCTCAGCCAATAACCTAAATAAGAGTCTACTTCGCCCAATTGGGATTTAGTCGGTGAAGTAGGTTTTTTGGATTCCGGATTTATTTGAGGTTTGCGCAGTTTTTTAGTCACCGTCTGATCATAATTTACACGGTCAATAGTTGTCAATACAACTATTTTGGTTCACCAGGCCCCTTTAATTGTCGAATCAGTTAAATTATCCTGCTTCTGGTCTCGCTTAAATATCACGTAGCCCACTAGGCGAAGTGATTCCTCTTTCATTTTTTTAGAGATAAAAAACATGATGAACTCTGCCCACCACGGCATGGGCGGTTTACGATTAAACTCCACCGCAATCTCGGCGGTGTAGCGAGTTTCCTTTTCGACCCAGCCGAGGTTTTTAAAGAAGGCAAACCAATCTTCAGGGTAGAATTTGAACGGAGCATTTTTCATCTTCAATGTACGAATGGATTTTGTTAAAATCCGATAAACTTTTTTGTGAAAATACTCTGTAATCCAGTAGGTAAAGCGCTGTTGGGCAAGTAGGTCAGTAGAAAGTTCTGTAACTTGCTCAGGACTTAAATACGGAATTACGCCTTCTGTAAGGATTAACACTTTTTTTGCCTGAGGCACGACATTGTCGAAAAACTCCTTACGTTTTTGGCCAACAGTCAGATCGACCGCAACGCGAGTTAGTTTGCATTTGGGCCGTTCGCGCTTAAGAAGTTCGTTCTTGTGTGCAATGATGTTTGGATAATCAACTTCAATCCACTCAAGACTTTCTGGCAAGCTCATGCGGTAAGGTCGCGTATCCAATCCAGCCCCTAAATTGATGACAGCGTCTACTCCCTCTTTTATGGATTGTTCGATGAAACGATCGATAATCACT
>JBDSKY010000521.1:0-4968 GCA_039916675.1 Bdellovibrionia bacterium | reverse complement strand
CCATTTATAGAAAATCCGAAGTATAAAAAAATCGGGCAAAATCTCAAATACGATTGGAGCGTCTTAAGAGAGCAGGGCTTCAAGCCGAGCGGAATTGGCGCAGACACAATGGTCGCTGCTTATCTACTCAACCCTGAAGGTCGACACAATCTAGAAAAACTCTCTTTGCAGTACCTGGACTACGCTGTACTTACTTTTGAGCAAGTTTGCGGAAAAGGAAAAGACCAACTTACTTTCGATCAAATTGGAGTTGCGCACGCTACCCGTTATTCGGCCGAGGATGCATGGCTGGCTGTACAACTTTGGAAAAAATTCGAACCTCTTTTAAAAGAGGAAGGAATGATGGATATTTTCACCGACGTCGATATTCCGATGGTCGATGTTCTTACCGATATGGAACTTGAAGGGGTTTGCATTGATGTGGACTGGCTCAAATCTCTGTCCCAGGAATTTGGCTTAGAGCTAGAACAAATCGAAACTCGAATTCAGGCTTATACACAAGGACCTGTTAATCTCAATTCTCCTAAACAGATTAGCAAACTCTTATTTGAAGATTTAAAACTCCCGCCCCAATCCAAAACCAAAACGGGTTTGTCCACCGATGCGGGGGTTCTCGAAATTTTAGCGCCCTTGCATGCGGTTCCCAAATTACTTCTAGAATATAGAGAAATTTCTAAATTGAAGGGGACTTATGTTGACCCCCTACCCTTGCTCCGGGACAGTAAGACTGGAAAGATTCACGCGGGATTTCATCAAACTGTAGCTGCTACGGGTAGACTCTCCAGCTCTGATCCTAACCTTCAGAACATTCCGATTCGATCTGACCGGGGTCTGAGAATCAGAAGAGCTTTTATCGCGAGCCCAGGCAATCTTTTGATCGCCGCCGATTACAGTCAAATCGAACTCAGATTACTGGCCCATATGAGTGGAGACAAAGAGCTGACTGAATCATTCCAAAAAGACGAAGATGTTCATCGTCGTACAGCAGGTGATATTTTTGAAATTCCTGCCGACCAAGTGGACGAACGGCAACGCTCCATTGCCAAGGCCATTAATTTTGGACTTATGTATGGCAAAACCCCCTTCGGACTTTCCCAGGAATTAAAGATTCCGAGGAAAGAAGCTCAGGAAATGATTCAGCGCTACTTTCAAAGATACCACGCCGTAAAAACCTTTTTGGATGCTCAGATCCAAGGAGCTAAAGAAACAGGGTACGTTTGCACTTTGTTAGGCCGAAAACGAAAACTAGCCGACATCCTTTCTAAAAATGCGGCAATTCGTAATAATGCCGAACGTATGGCCATGAATAGCCCAATACAAGGAACCGCCGCCGACTTGATCAAATTGGCTATGATCCATCTTCAGGTAAGGTTAAAAAAGGGTGGCTACAAATCGAAACTCATTATTCAAGTGCATGACGAAGTACTTTTGGATTGCCCGGCATTTGAGGCGGAAGAAGTGAAAAACCTGGTAGTCGATGTCATGGAGAATGCCATGAAGCTTACAGTCCCTCTTCGCGTGAATGCTTCTATTGGAAAAAACTGGATGGAGCTTTAAGGCATAATAGGCTACTATCGCGTTTACACAGAGAAAACTTCCTTAAACTTTTACAAGAAAGGGGTCTAACCTGCTTCAAAAATGCCAAATTCGAAAATATGCATTTACTACATATGTAAAGTTTGTTATTAGTACACCTCACCTCAATGAGGTGCCCTAAATGAACTCAATTTATTTCAACCAATATTGGACTTTAACTAATGCTGCTGCATTAGCTTGGACCACCGGCCTTTTCATTTTTTTCATCGCAGCATTCCATGCGAGCGAATTGTATTACCCCTGGTTAAGAATTATAAAACATTCACCTCAACGCGATACTAAACCAAAAACAAAAGACTCAAAAGTTTTGGTAGAATTGGGCAAACTGTATTTCTTAGGATCGAATGCTAAAAGACGGAAGATTGAGAAAGATCATTCTAAAGCCCTTAAATATTTTAAAGCTTCTTCTGATTTAGGAAATGCCTTGGGGCAAGCTAATTTAGGGATTATGCATGAGCAAGGCTTGGGCGGACTTCCAAAGAATTTACCGGAAGCGGTAAACCTCTACAAGAAATCTGCAGAACAAGGAAATACCCTCGGACAAGCACTTTTGGGAAATATGTATGTTGATGGTTTAGGTGGGTTACCCAAAGATTCCAAAAAAGCGGCAAAACTATTTCAGACCTCCGCAGAGCGTGGCGATCCGTTGGGCATGGCTTTTTTTGGAATCATGCTGAGAACGGGAACCGGAGGTTTAAAAATGAACGAGGCAGAGGCCTCCAAATTCTTTCGGACCTCTGCCAAAAAAGGAAATTCCTGGGCCCAAGTTTACCTGGGAGACATGTATGAAAGAGGAGTCGCAGGATTAGCTAAAGATCCTGAAAAAGCTGTTGTGCTTTACCGTGCCTCTTCCTACCAGGGAAATCCCATGGCTATGGCTTTTTTGGGCCGAATGTATCAAAACGGAGAAGGCGGACTCTCAGAAAACACGGCGCAAGCGTTGGAACTCTGCTCCGCTTCTTCTGAACGAGGATGTTCCTTTGGACAGGGATATTTAGGAGAGATGTATGAACACGGAATTGGAGTTCCTGTGAATACAGATAAAGCCATCCAACTCTACCAACGTTCCGTGAATCAAGGTCTCGACCTCTACAAAGAAAATCTTCAAAAACTTCTTCAAAAGAAGAATACCGTTTCCTGATTTAAACAGCAGGCTTCAATCATCATTCGGTCCGCCAGACCGCGACTATTTGTCGTTCGTATGTGTTTTACTTTCTGGATGAATTTGCCCAGCCATTTGGCCCTGACTCTTCTCGAAACGAGCCGCAGATTTTTGATGTTCTCGAACTGTCGGAAGAATGCCGTCAATTAAAGCCGCAATTTGTGGATCTTTCACCGAAGAACGAATAGCCTCAAGCTCCTGTGCCGCCATTTTATGTTCAAGGTCCATCTGCATAAAGAAAGCTTGATCAAATTGAGTGCCCTTCATTTTATCAAGCTGTTCAGACGTTGCTTTTTCATAGCCAGCAAGCTGAAGGTCAGGAAGTTTCACGTTTTGAGCCTCGGCCATTTCCATCACCCTGCGATCAGCATTTTGATGATCCGTGATCATATGCTGCGCAAAGTCTTTTACCTGCTTTGATTGAGACTTATCCTGAGCCATCTTAGAGAGCTGAATCTCTTTTTGATTAATGTGATGTATGTGACCAAGTGCTGCATTTTTTTGAAACTGCTCCATGGACATTTTTGACGGATCGTCGCTTTGACCGGCTTTATCCTGCGCAAAAAGCGGAGTTGAAGCCAGTAAGGTCGCCAAAGTCCATGCTACAAAACGTTTTTGATCAAATGTTTTCACTTTTCATCTCCTTGAACAAGGTTCTTCAAAAGCGAGCATCTGTACTGCAAGTAACATGTCATGCTGACCGTATTAAAATGACAAATTGGTTTTACCTCAATGTTCGTTCGCATGATCTGCTGTCACACTAGCGAACAACCTATGTGTGTGTCTTGCGATTTATTTCGTAGTTAAGGTTTTTTGAACCGTGTTTAATTTTATTCCTGACTAACTTTGTCACGCCATCTACTCGAAATTTGTCCCAGTGCTCTTAGCGAAAAAAATTAATTCCCATTCTTGACACTAAAAACAATAAACCCATATTTATTAACAGAAGGGAAAAACATAGCAGTTACAAGGTCATAGACAAACTTGAGAGATCGGTCATTTCCAATTAACCTGCTCTGCCGGAGGCCAGAGCAGCCATGAGAAAGGGGAAGAGTCATGAGATCTTTTAACTTATTTAATAAAAGAAGAACGAATAGACACAATAAAAAATACGAACACAGACGGTTGCGACTGTGCAATTTATGTGCGGAAGAATTTCATCCCCGCACTTTATTTGATCGTTATTGTTTAACTTGTAAAAACGAAAATGCCCTATTGAAATTTTCTGATTGGTTGCCCGAAATGGACAGCTCCATTCAGAAATTAATTTGTGCTTAACCTAAACCCTGATGAAAGGAGAACTCATTATGAAAAACAGTCATAACTTGTCAATTTGGAACGATAGCAGGAAGTCATTGGCAATCAAATCACTATTTCGGGAGAGCGACGCAATGATGCACGCAGGAATGAAAAGGATCGGCTTTATTCTGAAAGGAGATATGGCCATTTTCAGAGGATCTTAACTCTACCGGCCGGCATTAATGGTGATGACATCTCGGCCAATTATCAAGACGGAATACTCCATATTACACTTCCTAAAGCGGAATCGGCAAAACCGAGACAAGTAAAGATCTCCACTGGAAGCAGGAACGAATCCAGTTTCCTCGACAAGACTATGGGCCAATCACGGTCAGAATCGTTAGAAATGTCGAAGGAAAAAAACCTAGAAGAACGGGAGGGTTTATCCAAAACCAAAAACGATCAACGCGCAAAAATTGCTTCATGACTAAATTGTAGAGTCAGAAATTTTTGTGTGACATTTTTCACTCCTGCGGCCCCCAAGAAGCTAAAGTGGCCGCAGGAGCATTTTTTTGTTCAGCATGAGTCAGCTAAAAATTGCGCTTAGACACCGCTAGCTACGGAGTAATAACATTAACTCTTCCATTGTTGGGATCTGCAACATAAAGGTACTTATTAGAAGGATCGACGGCCATCCCAGAAGGCGAATTAAACATCAGATCAGATGTACCTTTTATAAAAGTTCCACCCGTACACCATTCCGTCGAAGCAGAATTAGCGACACAAGTCCCGGAACTTGTAGATACTGACCCCAGTGCCCCCATGAAAGCTCCTGTCGTCAAATTATATTGGGTGACTCGATTGTTTCCACCATCAGATATGTATAAAAATCCGCTTTTTAAATCTACTGCCGCGTAAGTAGGTCCGGAAAACATTCCATCTCCTGCTCCCGCAGCAAAGGTTCCCCCGGT
>JBDSKY010000520.1:0-3347 GCA_039916675.1 Bdellovibrionia bacterium | reverse complement strand
GGCTATTGAGTAAGACGGTTTTGTTTCGTGGGAAGAAATTTCGTCCCACCCTTTGCTTTCTTGTCGGACAACTCTTCGGTCACGATTTGAAGACTTTGCATCCTTACGCTCGTGCTGCGGAGTTTGTCCATGCGGCTACCCTGGCCCATGACGACGTGATTGATGAAAGCGAAGTGCGGAGGAATCGTCCTACGTTGAACGCTCGGGTGTCCAATGCTCGCGCTGTTTTGGCGGGAGATTTACTCTTGGCTCGCGTTATGGCTGAGCTGTCGGATTTAGGTGAGATCAAGGTAATCAGTGATCTTTCGAATACGGTTGAAGCGCTTGTGACAGGAGAGTGGTTGCAGTTGGAAGCTCGGAACATCTCCCGGGTGAATCGCAATCACTTGGAGACTGTGGCTAAAATGAAGACCGCCAGCCTAATGGCCTGGTGTTGTGTTACGCCCGCTCGTTTGGCCCGAGCTAATGATGAGGTCTTGGACGCCTTAAGGCGGTTCGGGGATTCTCTGGGAATCGCTTTCCAAATGATTGACGATATTATTGATTACGATGTTGGCGGTGGCAAACCTTTCGCACAAGATCTGCGTGAAGGTTTAGTGAATTACGTGACTTTAGAAATGATTGAAAGTAATCCAGGGTTGCTTGAACCCATTCAAAAAATACTTGGCACTGAGTTGTCTAACCCTGTGTGGCCTTGGCGGCCTGAGGAGCTTACGACTGCCTGTGATCGGGTTCGAGCTCGAACTCAAGCTAAATTGGAAGCTGCTGACCAGTTTCTATCTCAGATTTCTAAAATGCTCTCTTCCCTGGATTTCGATGCCTTGCAGTCCTTGAGATCAATTTTGGTTTATCTAAAAGAGAGAATTCGGTGAATCAGGAAATCTTTAGTCTGCGACATGATTCGGCTGAACTGTTGCCGCTTCTTTATGAAGGTCGGATGTTGCGCCATGGTGAGCCGTGGGTTGCTTTGCCTAGGGAGCTTGTTGCCGGAGCAAAAGGAATCGAAGCCGTCGTATTTGAAGTCATGCGCCGGGAAACTATGGTTCTGCCGTCGCGTTTAAAAATTTTATGGGCAGTGATTCGCCCTGAAAGTCTTACGCTGACGCTCTCACCCTGCCTTGCGATAATGTCCTATGGTTTTTACCTGGGCTGGGAAGCTTCGTGGGGGATTGGACTACTTGCTGTCCTGGGGGCTTTGCTTTTTCAAATCTCGGCGAATTTATTTAACGACGTAGAAGATCATCTTCGGTTAATTGATCTCTTGGGATGCCAAGGAGGCAGTCACGTCATTCAGAATGGCTGGCTAAATGCGCGCCAGGTGAAAAGGTTGGCTTACACGGCTCTCGTTTTGGGGGCTCTTTTCGGGGTTCCCGCTGTGTTGAATAGTCCTCAGATTCTTCTTTCGATTGGAGGAGCCGGGGTTCTAGGTGTTTTGGCTTATTCGAATCGACCGTTCGGAGTGAAATATCGGGTTCTAGGGGGGGCTGCAGTATTTTTCCTAGGAGGACCGCTTTTGGCCTTGGGAATTGCTCAAGCAGCTTTTGGTCGGATGGACTCTGGAGTTTTGAGTCTAGGGTGCTTTTTTGGGATGGCCTCCTTGGGTGTTAGTCATGCGGGTAACTTTCAGGATATAGAAGTCGACCAGGCGAGAAACCTTGAGACATTAGCTTCTAAATTTGGATTTAGCTCATCTCGTCATTTTTTTCCTCTTTTTTATGGTTTAGCATTTTTAAGCTTATCCATAGGAATGGGTTGGGGTGGTTTGCCCTCCATGCTCGGGATTGCTGTCTGTGCAAGTTTACATTGGGTTGTACAGTACATTTCTACTCTTTATCGGGCTTCGGGACCCGCCTCTGCTTTATTAGTTCCCATTCGGAAGGATTCTCTTCGAATCCATCTAGTTTTTGGAGCATCCTCGATCTTAGGTCTTCTAGGCGCGTATTGGGCTGCAACCAATCAATTGATCCTTTCTAATAATTAATTAAAAGTTTATATTAATAATTCCATTTATACTTATGTTTCGGTTCGTAACATGAACAAAGGGGATTATTTTTATGGAAAAAAATAAGAAAATCAGTTTTATGCGGTCCTTGTGTATGGGCGAGATTGAACAGGACTTGCTCACTCCTTTTCCCAAAATGGCCGAGACTGAAAAAGAAACTCTTCACAGTGTGTTCTCTTCGGTTAACCCCTGGCTTAAGTCTCACGAGAAAGACTTTCGCACCTGGGATCGAGCCGGAGAATTACCCAAGGAATTCTTGCAGGAAATGAAGGATATGGGACTTTTTAGTCTGATTATCCCAGAAGAAAACGGTGGATTAGGCTTAAGCAGCACAGGGTACTCGCGTGTGCTTCAGGAACTAGCCAGGCACGATGGTTCTGTGGCTATTACGGCAGGCGCTCATAGTTCGATCGGAATGAAGGGCTTGATCCTTTTTGGAACGAAAGAACAAAAGGAAAAATACTACTCGAAGTTAGCTTCAGGAGAAATGATTGCCGCATTTTGTCTTACAGAGCCGGGGGCGGGTTCAGACGCGGCTTCTATTAAGACCAAAGCTGTAAAAGACGGCGAAAATTGGATAGTGAGCGGTGAGAAGCTCTGGATCACAAACGGAGGGATTGCAAGTTTCTTCACCGTATTTGCGAAAACTGAAGGCCATGAAGGAAAAATGACAGCCTTCATCGTAACTAAGGATATGGCAGGTGTCAGTATTGGGCCTCATGAAGATAAGATGGGTATTCGAGCTAGTTCTACCTGTACGGTAAATTTGGATCAAGTCAAAGTTCCGGTGGCCAATATCTTGGGAGAGGTCGGCAAAGGCTTTAAGGTCGCCATGAATATTCTAAATAATGGACGCAGTGGACTCGGCGGGGGCTGCGTTGGAATGATGAAACACCTCATTGAGCTTGCAACAAAACAAGCTAAAGAAAGGGTTCAGTTCGGCAGCCAAATTGCTGAATACGGCTTAATTAAGCAAAAAATTGGACATATGGTTGTGGACTGTTATGCCAGCGAAACCGCTGTTGCCTTGGTAGCGGGGCTCGTGGATCAGGGCTGCGAGGACTATGCCGTTGAGGCAGCGATCAGTAAAGTATTTGCTACAGAATCTTTGTGGAGGACTGCTGACGAGGCTCTCCAGATTGCTGGGGGCAATGGGTTTATGTGCGAATTTCCTTATGAGCGCATTATGCGAGATTCGCGTATCAATCGAATTTTTGAGGGAACCAATGATATTTTGAGGCTATTTATATCGCTTACCGCCATGCATGATGTCGGACAAAGCCTTAGGAATCTGTCGAAATCGTTGGATGGGATTTTTAATGATCCCATAAAAGGTTTTGGTCTC
>JBDSKY010000519.1:0-3224 GCA_039916675.1 Bdellovibrionia bacterium | reverse complement strand
CCGAATGCTTCCAGGCGAAAGTAATTTCGAAGGGGAGCAAGAAGTTTCGTACGCTCAGCATTTCGACATAACCCCATCGGCCGACGGCTCGATGGGAACGATTGACTACTATGTGACTCGCAATATTCCAGACGAGTACCTAGAACCCATCCAACTTGCTATCGAAGGCTGGAACCGTTACTTTCTAAAAATGGAAGGTGTCGGACGCCCCGTAATGCAGTTTAAAGGAAGGCTGCCCGAAGGAATTTATATTGGAGACCCTCGCTTTAATGTCATTAATTGGGATAGCAGGCGGATTGCAGGTGCGGCTTACGAATCACAAGCTAGCGATCCGGCTACGGGACGTCAAAGCCATAGCTTGATTTATATGCCTGCAGCTTGGTTATTTATCGGTGGGAAATATTGGGAAAATGGAAAGTACTGGGAATCTGAACAAACTAGTACTCAAAAACTTGAAAGCGTGAGTTCAAAATCGCTAGCCGATCTTGGAGGCCCGATGCAGGCCGCACGCATAGCCTGTATGCGAGACCTGAGAGAAGTTACAGGGGCTGCCACATCAGGACGCTTGAGCGAAGATGAAATCAGCATCTTTGGGATTCAGCTGTTAAAGCAGACCTTGTTTCACGAAATTGGGCACTCCATCGGTTTGGGTCATAATTTTAAAGGTTCTCTCAATTACGTTCATGGTCAGTCAGATAGTATATTCTCTACTTCAATCATGGATTATAATGATTTTGAAGTAGAACGACAGGCATTTGATGGAATCCACTCCTGGAATGGACCTCTCCTTGAATATGATCGGCAGATTGTCAGTACACTCTACAATCATGGCAAGGACGTTAGGGAAACAGATCCAGTACTTCCTGCATGTGCAGATGAAGAAGCGGACAATGAATTAGGAGGGGTTGACCCACTCTGTATTCGTTATGACATTGAAAATGACCCCACACTCTCAGTGATCACCGCCTTTAAAAGAGTTGTGCAGGAAACTCTTAGCGGGGATGTCACTCTCGCCCAAGCTTTAGAACGAGTAGGAAATTCACTTACAACTCTAGAAGCGGTGCAAGCCATCAGGACGGAAGAGGATCTTACCCACTTTTACGAAAAAATGATGAAATCGTTGACAGGTTCAATGCAATTTTATTTCATCACTGCGAAGACTTCCTTGGCAAGTGTCGTAACTACAAACACCAAATCACTTTTGATGTTTGAACCCGGAATCCTGCCTGAAACTTATAGCGAAGCAGAAATGCGCGAGCGCGCTTTTCAAGGCGTTCAAATTGCAATTAGCTTGGGCACTCTTTCTCCCGCTGTCACCAACGCTCTTGAGCGAATTGCGATAAAAACTACTCTTTCTATGGCTGCAGCTCCTTTCTTCCAGACCATGAAAGAAGAAGCCATGATGAAATACTTTGGTGCAATGAAAGATGCCCTGAGTAGCGTAGGCCCGGCATTTGAAAACGATGCAGCACATGGACTACCAAAACTTAGGGAGCTCACACTTGCCTCATTGCGTAGACATTCTCGTGTTCCCTATTACCTAGGAGATCTGGGTAAAGATCACGTCGACTATGAGACTGCGATCATTTCAATACTCAGCAATGCAACTCTTGACAGCACGCGCGCAACTCCAGAACGACTCTATGCCGCCCTCTCCCTCATGACCTTCAAAGGTAGAGTTTCAATTGGAGATAAGGCAATTAGAAAGACTCGTACATTAATCGTCCAAGAACGAAACAAGGCTCAAGACAATAAGGATCGTGAAGTCTCAGAATTGATCCTTAAGGTAATGAGTATTACTTAGTTGTGCATTACGATGTAGTTATCATTGGAGCGGGTGGCGCCGGTATGATGTGTGCCATCCAAGCAGGACGACGAGGTAAGAAGGTAATTCTTCTGGACCACTCCTCCAAGCTAGGCAGTAAAATACTGATCTCAGGCGGTGGGAGATGTAATTTCACCAATCTGGGTGCCAGCCCGCTCCAATATGTTTCTAAAAATCCTCATTTTTGTAAGTCTGCTCTCTCCAGATTTACTCCCGAAGATTTCATCCAGATGGTTCAGGAACACTCGATTCCATTTCATGAAAAAAAATTGGGACAACTCTTCTGTGACCATTCGGCGCAAAATATTGTAAATCTCTTGAAGGACGAATGCCATAAGGCCGGAGCTGAATTTCAGCTAGCGTGCAAAATTTCTGCTGTCAATGCACTCTCTTCTGTACCTGGAGAAGAAGATAAATTTAGCGTGGAAACAAGTGCAGGTCACTTTACCTGCAGCTCCTTGGTTATCGCGACCGGTGGTCTCTCAATTCCGAAAATAGGGGCCTCTCCCTTCGGCTACGAACTAGCTGCTCAGTTTGGCCTTAAAATCGTCCCAACCGTTCCCGCATTGGATGGGTTTAAATTCAAGGACGCAGAGGTACAATCCTTTAACAAGCTGGCAGGAATATCTGTAGATTGCTCAATCACTTCAAATGAAGTGACCTTCAGAGAAAACATTCTCTTTACCCACACTGGCCTGAGCGGACCTGCCGCACTTCAAGCATCGTTGCATTGGAGCGCAGGGGATCCCATTCAAATCGATCTATTGCCTGATCTAGATTGCTTCGGGTGGTTTATGGGGAAAAAACAACAAGGTAGTCGAGCTCTGGTTAAAAACCTACTATGCGAGCTTCTCCCTAGTCGATTCGCCGAGCATTTTTGCGATCTCTACTTTCCTTCACAACTTCCTTTACCCCAAGTTTCTGAAAAAGCTCTTTTAAGCTTTTGTCAAAAACTCAAAGCATGGACCCTAACTCCAAGCGGGACTGTCGGCTACTCCAAAGCCGAAGTAACACGCGGAGGCGTCGATACCGATGAACTCTCATCTAAAACTTTAGAGTCAAAAAAAATCCCCGGTCTATTTTTTATTGGTGAGGTCGTGGACGTAACCGGCTGGCTAGGAGGATATAATTTCCAATGGGCCTGGGCCTCAGGATGGGCGGCTGGACAGGTAGTTTAGTGAAATTGTGCTACTACCTCTAATATTTCGTCGATATCCATAGGTTTCTTCAAGACCGAATCGACTGCCAAATTCGTATACCTAGCGATTACATCTCTTTCAGCAGACATAATCACAACGGGGATATCTGCCCACGCAGGATTTTCTAGGAGTTTATGCCTAAATTGGTACCCGCCCATAACCGGCATCATCAAATCTAAAAGTATTACTTTGGGCTTAGG
>JBDSKY010000518.1:0-5565 GCA_039916675.1 Bdellovibrionia bacterium | reverse complement strand
CTGAGCAAGATAGCTCTTATTTCTCTCAAGTTACATAGAAATCCTCAGTTTTATGCTCTACTTTGGATACCAATATGGCTTAGTCTAGTTCTCTTATGAGGATTTTGGACCGGTACATTATTGGTATTTTTGTCAAGCATCTCATAG
This sequence comes from Bdellovibrionia bacterium, assembly GCA_039916675.1. Taxonomy (GTDB): domain Bacteria; phylum Bdellovibrionota; class UBA1018; order UBA1018; family UBA1018; genus JBDSKY01. The sequence goes on along the minus strand of JBDSKY010000518.1, from coordinate 5,418 downwards.
TCGCTATTCTCGCTATGAGCATTCTCTTTCTATTTCAATCTATGTTCTCCGATTTGTATGATCACAATAATCCAATTAACCAGGTAATCTACTACCATTGGTTGAATATCCCTCAAATAGCAGTCCAGATGTGCCCCCCGGCCGTTTTGCTTGCCACGGTGCTGACGCTTTCTGGGCTTTCTAGGACTCATGAGATAGTGGCCTGTTATTCGATCGGCGTTGGCTTAAGACGACTGATGGCGCTGATTTTGGGTGTGGTACTTACCGTTTCTTGCCTCCTGCTTGTCATACAGGACAGAATTTTGCCCCCCGTTTTTAAGAAGAGGACCAATTTTTACTGGCGGGAAATGCAAAAGCGACCTGACTTTTTCGTCGACATCAAGCGGGATAAGGTCTGGTATCGCTCCAAAAACATGATCTATAATCTACAGCTTTTTGATATGAATTCAAAAACCATTCACGGAATGGCGCTCTATACTTTTGATGATGATTTCAATCTCCTTCAGGTCGTAAACGCTGAACGAGCTGAGTATATGGAAGGTAAATGGAAGCTGGAAAATGGCATTGTCACAATGTTTTCCAAGGATAGCCCCTTCCCCATGTCTCAAAACTTCACGGAGAAAGAAGTAGTCATCGCTGAGACACCCAAAGATTTCCAGGAAATCGAAAAAGAAGTGGATGGTCTAAGATCCAACGAGCTTCATCAATATATAGAAAGAATGAAAAAAGCCGGAGCTGACACCAAATCATACGCAGTGAAGTACCATGCAAGGTTTAGTATGAGTTTCATCCCCATTGTCATGTGTTTCCTGGCTATTCCTTTCTCTCTAACTAAACGACGGGAAGGTGGAGCTGCCAAAGATTTAGGTCTTTGTCTAGTTCTCACCTTTTTCTATTGGCTTTTTTACTCAGTCGGTTTATCCCTAGGAACTAATGGTGCGTTGCCTCCATGGCTCGCCGCATGGTTACCAAGCTCGATCTTCGTAGTCCTGGCGGCAACGCTCATTGCTCGCAAAAGTTAATCCCATGGCAAAATTAAAGATTTATACATACCCCGATAATGTCTTAGCAAAAAAAGCCCAGCCCATTGCGCGAGTGGAGAAATCCCTCTATTCCGTGGCGGACGATATGCTAGAGACAATGTACCACGCCCCTGGAATTGGGTTAGCCGCGAACCAAGTTGGCCTTTTACAGCGAATTCTAGTCATCGACGTAGACTATGATTTAGAGGATTTAGAAGAAGGCGCTGAAGCCGAGGCGGGTTCTGAAGTTGTGGGAACAAGTGTTTTCCATAACAAAAAGCCCCAAATTATAATTAATCCCGAAATTATTGCCAAAGAGGGAAGTATTTTGTTCGCCGAAGGTTGTCTCTCAGTTCCTGAGTTTACGGCCGAAGTAAAGCGATCTGAGAAGCTGAAGCTCCGCTATCAGGATGTCGACGGTGTGACGAGAACTCTTTCCGCCGATGGATTGCTTGCGATAGCAATTCAACATGAAATGGACCATTTGGATGGTAAACTTTTCATTGATCGACTGAGCCCCTTGAAAAAGGAAATCGTAAGAAAAAGGCTTCGCCAAGAGCGCGCAGAACGTGAGGCGGATGAAAGCATGGGCGAACCGTCCTTTCCAAAGCCGTCCAAAAAGAAATCCCGGGGATTTTAAGGCCATGTCGCCGCTACGCATAGTTTTTATGGGAACACCTGAGTTTGCGGTTCCTGCACTGAACGCTGTTCAAGCGAATCACACGGTAGTGGCAGTCTATACTCAGCCTGATAAGCCTGTAGGTAGAGGTTTGGATTTAAGAGCTTCACCCGTGAAAGTACGAGCGCTAGAAATGGGGCTTCCTGTTTATCAGCCAGAGAAGCTCTCTCAACCTGGTGAGTTTGAAAGATTGCAGTCTTTGAAGCCGGATTTGATTCTGGTAGTGGCTTACGGACAAATTCTAAGGAAGAACGTTTTGGAACTTCCGCGATTAGGTTGTGTGAATATTCATTCTTCACTACTTCCCAGATGGAGAGGCGCAGCTCCTATCCAGCGTGCAATGTTAGCGGGTGATTCTGAAACAGGGATTACAACGATGCATTTGGTCGAGAAGCTGGATGCAGGCGATATTCTGCTTCAGCAGACTACGCCTATTTCTTCAGAAGACACTGCTGGCAGCATCCATGATCGCTTGGCTCGCATAGGTGCAGAATTAATCTTGCCCACTTTAGAAGGATTAAGTAACGGCAGCCTGAAGGGAACCAAGCAGGACGAGTCGAAAGTAACGTACGCTGCCAAGTTGACGAAGGAGATGGAAGCGCTGAATCCTTTTCAATCCACCGCGATTCAGCTGTCTAGGCAAGTACGTGCTTTGAATCCGTGGCCAGGAACTAGTCTTGATGTCGGTCAACGGTTGAAGGTGAAACAAGTTCGAGTACGAAGTGACCTAAAGGGACACGAAGGCCAGATTTATGAAAAAGCTGGAATGTTGCTTTTAGGTACCGGCGATGGAGCCTTGGAGCTGATCCGTGTTCAGTGGGACGGCAAGAAGGAAGTTGATGCCGGCGGATTTCTGAATGGGCTTCGGGGGCGGGGACAGAGCTTGCCGCTTCGGGTTAAGACGGCTGCATCGACAGATGTTAGCTGAACGGCAGACGCTTGTGGCTCCATATAAAGAGGCTCAATACATCACATCGTCGTAATGTTCCGCCGGAAGGCTATATTCGTGGCTATTTCTTCGCAGATTTTATTGCATGGTTAATCAGGTCTTCGACATAACTGTCGTGTTGCGTTTTGGCTCCGGTGTTGAGTCGCATTTCTTTTTCAGTGCTAAAATATAACGGAAGCTCCCCTTCGCAAAATTCGCTGTACATGTGATACGGGTCTTCGTCTTCGCCATCGATTAATCGTGGAAACTGTTTCTTACTTTTGGAGTCTAAATACTTACTGGTTAGACTTTTATCCTTTGGGTCGATGCTGGCAAGTTCTTCTAGTTCCTTTCGAGTGGTGTCATTATTTAGTTTTGGGAGAGTTAAGGTGGCATGACTAATTTTCCCAAGCAGTTCTTCGATTTCACCACTTGTATGTTTGCTTTCTATTTCAGCCGTATACTTTCTAATTGTGCTGAACGATTGAGTTAGGCTCATTAGATGGGGAGATATATTGACTCCGTTAGCATGTGAACGAGGGTTTAAGCAGTCTTCTACACGCAGTCCCGAATAAAACTCAGGGCTAAGAATTGTTTGTTTTTCCAGCTCTAGAAAGTCGTGAAGGGCAAAAACTGAGCAATTGATCCCATCGCTTTGGCGGCGATGTTTTTCAGTGTGAATGACGCAATTTCTTGGGAGCTTCTTTTTGATAGCCATGGAGATCGTTGTGGTTTGAGGATGGCCGACCGCATCGAAAATTTGTACTGAACAGATTTCTTTTTTCAGGTGCTTATCAATATGAATCAAAGTCCAATGTTCCGCATCTTCTCCATCATGGAAAAAGATTCCATGGCTTTTGTCGGTCGTCATTGCTCTTTCAACCTCTTTCCCAAGGTCGGCATAAGAGTTACTCACATGATAGGCAGTTTGTTTTGAAAGGGTAGGGGCTTTTTCTGCGAGGATGAATTTTACTCCGTCCCCTTTGATTGCGCCATCTTCAAAGAGGTACCGGTTGATTCCTAAATGGGGAAAATTTTCATCCATCTCATTGACTAGGGAGTTTACAAAGCAAGGGGGATTGCTGGGGGTCGATGCTTTTTTTATCAAGTGGAGATAGTCTGTTTCGCTGAGTGGTTCTTCAGCTATCTTTGAAAGGTAGTATCCTACGGTAAATCTGTTTCTGCTTTCCAAGGCTTTTTCAAACTTTTGGATGAAACTGTGATTACTAGATGCAGGAGAGTTCGCACACATTCCATTAGGACAGGTTGAATAAATTATGAATAAAACTGCTGCTAAAACGCTAAAAAACGAAGACGTGGCAGGTCTGGAATTCATAGTTACTCGCTTTCAATCGTTAGCCCGAAAAAAACCGGTGGTTAGTTGGGTTCAGTTTAACTTCACCCAGGATCATTGCCTGAATTTTATAGAGCCTTCGATACAGGGATTTTAGGAGATCGGGATTCTCTATGATCTCTTGAGTTAATACCATCTTTCTTATTTCAAGGACCATGAATTTTGCGAGCCCTGGCTTGATGTCTTTTCCGTAAAAGAAGGTATCAGAAATTGATAGCTCTAACTTATCTAACCCTTCCGAATCTCGGGGATACGAGATTATAATTCTATCGTCTTTAACGGATTTGGTTCCCGTATCAGGGTCTATTGGGTGTTCGGTTCTTACGGATCGTAGCGTCTTATCATTGTATTTAAATAAGGAGTACTTTTCATCCAATTCTCACGCGGCGGAAACCCTGACCTTTAGGTCTGGGAGGAGCCGCGTCCTCCATATTAACGTTGTCTTGCGGGCGGACATTCGCCTGCAATTTTTCTTTACATTGACGGAAGCAGTGACGTTGGTTCCATCAATAAGCATCAAAGCAAAGTACCCGGAGGATCTCTTGCCTTTTACAAATCCAATTCCTTTTGAAGTTTCGATAAGATCAAACTTTCTTAGGCCAAAAAGCTTGCCCGTTGGGATAATTTTCTCAGACCTTGCACCAGAAGTTTGCTGATAATCTCCCCGAGAAATGTGTTTTTTAAAATAGACTATATTTGATGGCACAATCATCTGGTTATCGGCAAGACCAATCGCTACCGCATCGTTATAATGGGTTTTGGGTAGACCAAGGTTCTCACGATTAAACTTTGTTTCGTAGCCAAAAGCTTCGGTGAATGCCCATATCTTTTTGATCTGAGAACTGACGATTCCAATTTCTGTAGCGTGCTTCGTTTTTGAAGTTATTTTTTTGAGTAATTTTTCTGAAATAGTTTTGTCAAATTTGCCATCATGTAAAGCAGCATGGCATTGATGACAAAGAGTAACAAGATTGTCCGGTGTATCCGAACCCCCTTCGCTTCTGAATTTTATGTGGTGAACATGAAGTGCTACTTTACTAGCTTTGCAGTTCTGGCATGCGTAGTTATCGCGGTGCAAAATATAGGCTTTGACGTTATAGAAGTCTTTTTGCCTGCCTTTTTGATAAGTGAAGCGAGAGACTTTCGGATTACTGATTTTATGGATATCGAATTGGGCTGTTTCAACGAGCCAACTGGAAACGGGTAAAATGGATTCTATAAATTCTTTCTCACGTAAATGAGACTGAACTTTTGATTGAATCGATGGAGCTAGTTTACCGATTTTTCCCCGATTATTAAACCGGGCTTCACGGTATCTAGTCTTCCTACCACGACGAGTTCGTCGAAACATTCGCCTCTGTTCCATTTTGCCCTTGATGTCGTGTCTCAATTCTACTTCAGACTGGTAGATGACTTTGTTGTTCGCTACAGCGGC
>JBDSKY010000517.1:0-4018 GCA_039916675.1 Bdellovibrionia bacterium | reverse complement strand
GTTTATCCTGAAGGAGTTGAGCTTACGGCTACAGAAGGGTGTGGGGAGGTTCAGACACCCTTAAAGTTTCCTTCGGGAGTAAAGATCAATTTAGGTGACCCGGTTTTGTTCCGGCACGCAAAAGCTGGAGAACTTGCGGAAAGGTTCAACGAATATCTTCTGGTTTCGAATGGGAAATTGATAAATAGGGCGAAGACTTACCGAGGTTTTGGCCAATGCTTTTTTTGATCTTAGAGGGCGCGTAAAGTTCCTTAGCCAAGGGTATAAAAAAAGTTTATAATTAGGTGTGTATAAAAATATTTTTCAGAGCCAAAAAGAAAACATAGCAAAAATTAAATCAACTTCATTTATCGAGCGTATCGCTAAACTGAGGGCTCTAAAGTTTGAGATTAGCAACAGTTTAGATGATCTCTATCTTGCCCTTAAAAAAGATCTTGGTAAATCCTCCGTTGAGGTTGACCTGGTGGAAGTTTACCCGGTTTTTTTTGAAATTGACTTTGCTATCAGAAATCTTAAAAGCTGGATGAAACCTCATAAAGTTAAGACCCCCTTGGCATTGATTGGTAGTCGTAGCGAAATTCGTTATGAACCTAAAGGGGTTGTTTTGATTATTGGACCTTGGAATTATCCTTTTCATCTTATGGTTGCCCCCCTTGTTTCGGCGATTGCCGCGGGAAATACAGCAATTCTAAAACCATCAGAAATGTGTTCTCATACAAGTCAGTACCTTATATCTTTAATTTCAAAATTATTTAACGAAGCGGAGGTAGCATGTATTACGGGGGATGCCAGCGTATCTCAGGAATTACTGAAATTTCCGTTTGATCATATTTTCTTTACGGGCAGTCCTCGAGTTGGAAAGCTCGTGATGGCAGCGGCAGCTTCGAACCTAACTTCAGTTACGCTTGAATTGGGGGGGAAGTCTCCTGCCATAGTCGAGAAAACGGCTGATCTTCGTTTGGCTGCCAGAAGAATTGTTTGGGGTAAGTTTATTAATGCGGGACAAACTTGCGTGGCACCCGACTATGTTTTTGTCCCAGAGGAAAATATTTCCACCTTCGTTGAAGAGACGAAGGAAGTGATTCAAAATTTTTATGGTCCTACTGAAGAGGATCGTGAAAAATCGCCAGACTTTGGCAGAGTGATAAATGATTCTCACTATATGCGACTTAAAGCATTGGTAAGTAGCGCCGTAATTGCTGGTGCTAAGTTAGAAATCGGCGGGGTTTTTAAAGACAGGGAAAGGTATATTGCTCCCACTGTACTGACCAATCTAAAAGATGATTCTTTAGTTATGCAAGAAGAAATATTTGGTCCTGTTCTTCCTGTTATACCTTACAAGTCTTTGGATGATGTTTATAATTTTCTGAAAGAGAAACCGCTGGCCCTCTATATTTTCAGCAAGGATAAAAATGCAATTGAAGAGATTCTTGCGCATACAACTGCGGGAGGAACCGCCATCAATAATACACTTTTGCAGATTTCTAATCCAAATTTACCATTTGGAGGGCAGGGTGGTAGTGGCACAGGAAGCTATCATGGCTTCTTCGGATTCAGGGCTTTTTCCCATGAAAGGGCGATTTATTCTCAGCAATTGTTTCTTCTGCACATGCTTTATCCTCCTTATACCGAAATGATAAAGAAGTTAGTTCGATTCCTGGTTAAATATTTTACTAGGTAAAAAAGTACGATTAAATAGCGAAATACTAAGTTCGTACTTTGTATGTCTTCACAATATTTCCGTTGGTAAGGGTTGTATAGAACTGTTCAAGAATCTCTTCTCGAACACCGAGTTCAACCAAGCTTCGGTCAAATCCGGCGGATTCAAAATCTTTGAGTGTGGGAAGCTGGCCAGTTTGTTTGCGGAATTCTAATACAAACTTTGTAAGCCGCCTTTGAGTAAACAGAGCTAGTTTTGTCATTTAGGTACCAGATAGGAAGTAATGCAATGATCTTAGTTCATTGCAGGTTTAGCAATGAACGTTTTAAGCGTAGTTATCCCTTTTGAACGGCTAAATGTCAAATTTGACACACCATAAGGTCACAATTGTCTCAAGAAGCAGTATTTTGTTGTCTAATTTGACACATGATGAGTAACGAACGTCTTAATGGTATCATTTAAACTGAACTTCAGAAGGGATTTTAAAGTTAACTGATTTAGGAGGCCCCTTGAAAGGCTATTCGAACTCCAAATTAAATAAAATTCCTATTTTCATTTTATTCCTTCTGATTTCGGCCTGTGAAACAAAGCAGACTAGCACTACATCTTATAATGTTACGGGACATGTGCAAAAAGGTCCATTCAGTCAAGGAACCAATATTATCATTCAAGAATTAGATAACGCACTTATCCCAACAGGTTTGCTGTACTCCACTTCGACGACAGACTACACAGGAACTTTTGCAGTTGCAAGTAACTTGAAATCATCAATGGTAGAGGTGGTTGCTACAGGATATTATTTCAATGAGGTATCAGGGGAATTGTCTGCCTCGCCTCTTACATTGAGAGTGTACGAAGATTTATCCGTCAGCCCCCATATAAATGTAAATATATTAACCAGTCTTGCTCATGACCGAATCGCAGTATCAGTCGTGTTTCTGTAAGTCCGTTAGTACTAACGTTCACACCTAAAAATTTTTACATCCCTCAAAATGTTACGCTCACGGGAGTTGAGGCGATGGGCCAAAGTAGCGGAAGTGCTATTGTAACTGCGAGCGCAGATGGTGTAATTACAGGCACACATAATGTTACCTTTAATCATGTTGCGGTTTTTAAAACCAAAGACATGTTGCCTTCGCAAGTCTCTGGCAGCGCTTCTGGAGGCCGTTCGATCGCGATCGATAGTAGCGGTAATATTTATGCTGCAGGTGCGGACTTTGGAAGTGGCTTATGGATTGTAAGAAAGAGCGCGGATGGAGGCGCTACGTGGAGCACAGTCGATTCGTACCGTCCGACTGGAAATTCACAGGCGAAGGCGAATGCCGTTTCGATAGATTCAACTGGCGCAATATATGTAGGGGGGAGCGCGGGTGATCTAGGTGGTCTAACTGGGGTTATTAGAAAGAGTTCAGATCACGGAAGTACTTGGAATACGGTTGATACTTTCGTAGACACTCCTTTATTATCTGGCGATGGAAATGGTGTGAAATCTATTGTTATCGACAGTTCGGATAAAGTCTATGCTTCGGGGTCTAATGGGTCGTGGATTGTAAGAATGAGCAGTAACGGGGGAACTACCTGGACCACAGTGGATTCATATCAATTTTCGGCTGGGCATCATGCTAGCGCCAATGCAATCACTATAGATGCTTTAGGGAATATTTATGCCGTCGGATTTGGAACAGACTTGTCGAACGTATGGCAGTGGATAGTACGCAAGAGCTCTAATGCGGGAATTAGTTGGAGCACTGTTGATTCCTATGTTTTAGGTACTGGGTATTTTGCTATCCCAACATCCATCACAACAGACGGTAACGGAAACCTCTATACTGCAGGGTTTGAAGGGGCTTTCAGCGTTGGGACTTTTTACCCGCCGTCTAGCTGGGTTGTAAGGAAGGGTTCGGAGAGTGGAAGCACGTGGATTACTATCGTTTCATCTCCAACTAGAGAATCTGGTACGATGGCTAATGGCATCGCAACGGACTCGGGTGGAAACATTTATGTGGTTGGCCTTAGCGGGAATAACTGGACCGTAAAGAAAGGCACCCATAGTGGGAGTGTATGGACGAATCTTGATAGCTTTCACGGACCTTGGGGGCCTACGAGTGTGGCTGCTGCATTCGGCAATGTATACGCTACAGGGATGGCACAGCAATGGATTACCCGAATTTTATATCCATAGTGGATAGTAGAGCTGAAAGTTAGTTGCGTCTGAATGTAGGGTCTTGACCTTCGAACCAAGTTCGTGCCTTTAGAATCCTTTTGCTTTAACTTTACAAAAATTCAAGATATCATTTTTTATGAATATTAAACTGTTCCAGTCTTTCTATCTCAAGCATGAGCGTTGGTTTCCTATTG
>JBDSKY010000516.1:0-9125 GCA_039916675.1 Bdellovibrionia bacterium | reverse complement strand
AATCTGGTAACCTCCTAACGACAAATCAGGGCTTAAGGATTTCCGATAATCATAATAGCCTTAAAATTGGCCCCAGAGGCCCATCCCTACTTGAAGACTTTGTATTGCGAGAAAAAATTACCAGCTTCGACCATGAACGCATCCCTGAACGAGTCGTTCATGCGAGAGGTTCGGCGGCTTTTGGTTATTTTGAGTGCACCGCCGATATGAAAAAATTCACGAGCGCTGGCTTTTTATCCGAAGTAGGAAAACGAACACCAGTGCTCACACGATTCTCGACCGTAGCCGGTAGCCGCGGCTCGATGGATACAGCTCGTGACGCGCGCGGATTTGCAGTCAAATTTTATACTGAAGAAGGTAACTACGATCTTGTGGGTAACAATATACCCGTATTTTTTATCCAGGATGCCATGAAGTTTCCGGATCTCGTACATGCTGTTAAACCCGAGCAGGACAACGAGATTCCTCAGGCATCCTCCGCACACGATACTTTCTGGGATTTTATTTCCCTCATGCCTGAAAGTCTACACATGGTCTGCTGGATGATGAGTGACCGGGCCATTCCGAGAAGCCTACGAATGATGGAAGGGTTTGGCGTCCACACGTTCCGATTAGTGAATGCTAAAGGCGTTGGAACTTTCGTTAAATTTCACTGGAAGCCTGTCCTGGGTGTTCATAGCCTGCTTTGGGAAGAATCTCAGATGCTGGGCGGCCTAGATCCCGACTTTCATAGACGTGATCTATGGGAGACGATTAATAGCGGAACTCCGGCCGAATGGGAGCTGGGAGTGCAATTGGTTCCCGAGGCAGACGAATTTAAATTCTCCTTTGATTTGCTTGATCCGACGAAATTGATACCAGAAGAACTTGTACCCGTAAAAAAAGTCGGACGACTAGTTTTGAACCGCAATCCCGATAATTTTTTTGCTGAAGTCGAGCAGGCCGCGTTTCATCCTGGGCATCTTGTCCCAGGCATTGATTTTACAAACGACCCACTTCTTCAAGGTAGGCTCTTCTCATACACAGACACGCAACTGACTCGACTAGGAGGTCCCAATTTCCATGAGCTTCCTGTGAATCGCCCCCTTGCTAACGTTCACAACAACAACCGTGACGGTTTAGGTAGACAGACAGTTCCGAAGGGAAAAGTAGCCTATGATCCAAACTCTTTGAAAGGTGGATGTCCGTTTCATGCTAAAGGAAACAAGCAACAGTTCATAAATTTTGCTGAAAAAATCTCAGGCCACAAGGTACGGGCGCGCAGCAGCACTTTTGAAGACCATACTTCTCAAGCAAAACTCTTCTTTGACAGCCAATCTGAAGTTGAGCAGAACCACATTCGTGACGCCTTTATTTTCGAACTGTCAAAAGTTGAAACCGTCAAAATTCGCTATCGAATGACACAGTTATTGTTGACAGTTAACGAAGGTTTGGCTAGCGAAGTTGCCCACGCACTGAATCTCACCTTAGCTCAGAAAGCCAGTCTTCCTCCGAGTGCTGCCGATCGTGAAAACAACATCGTACCTGGAAATCGGACGACAAAAACCGCTATTTCCGATGGCGAAGAAGTGAAGCTAGAGAACGCTGTAGCTCTGCCAGAATCCTCCAAGGCACTGAGTATTTTAAAAAATCCTGTAGGAGACATTAAAACTCGAAAGGTCGCGTTTCTAGCAACCATAGCCTCTGTTGCAGCAGATATGAAAGCAGCTCAACTTGCACTACAGTCAGAAGGCGCAGTGGTAGAATATGTAGTGCCTCAACCTGGCGTAATTAAGGCAGGTAAGCGGGGCGTAGAAAAGTGCCTGGCATCTACACCTTCGCATAGTTACGATGCAGTTTTTATCTTCGCGGCACCCAATGATTACGAAATGAAAAAGGATTTAGGACTGGCTCTTCGTTTTGTTGGTCAAGCCTTCAAACATTGTAAAACTATAGGATCAGTCGAAAACGGCCTCGACCTTCTCAACCAAGCAACCCTTGGGATGGCATTTACGGACGAAGGCAGCCCTGAAGCGGGAATTACTACCTCAGCAACAAAGGCAGGAAGGATGAAGTCTTTAATGTCACAATTCATTGCACAACTCCGGCTCCACCGGCATTGGGAACGTGAGCTACCCGCAAAAGCCCTGCCGTTTTGAACTATCAGAACGGGAATTCATGGAATACGACATGCCGAACAGCAAGAAGTCTGATACAATGCATTAAGAATGACTAATAATGATGTGCTGCGAAGCATCCGATATATCCTGAATGTAAATGAAACAAAGCTCATTGAAATCATCGCTCTGGCTGATTTCCAGGTGGGTAAAGATGATATGTCTTCCTTTCTCAAACAAGAAGAGGAAGAGGGCTATAAAAATTGCGGTGATAAAGTATTAGCCCATTTTCTGAATGGACTAATTATTTATAAGCGAGGAAAAGACGAAAACAGACTTCCTCTACCTATTGAAATATCAATGACTAATAATATTATTTTGAAAAAAGTGCGGGTCGCCTTCGAGCTTAAAGATACTGATATTATCAGCCTCATAGAAAAATCAGGACTTAAAGTTTCAAAAACCGAATTGAGCGCTTTTTTTCGTAATCAAGATCATCGAAATTACCGAGAATGCGGAAATCAATTTCTTAGAAACCTCTTGAGAGCCATGGCTTCATGAGTTTAAGACTTTTTTGTTTTTAATATTGGACTTTCCAAACTAGTAAAGTAACGTCCTTAACTATGCGAATTGCCTTAAAGTTTCTCGCAGTTCTTTGTCCGGCGATTGGGCTCGCTGTTTTTGGATCATTCAAAGTGATGGGGATGCTTGAGAGCCAATGGATGCGAGGTGATCTCTCGATCCGTTCGGTCTTAATATACGAGAATGTTCGTAACTCGCTAGTGCGGAACATCAGTAATAATAAATCTGAAGAAATCAATAAACTTCTTAATAGCATGAGCAAAGAAGAGGCCCTCGCTGGAGCGATGATTTGCACTCCGAGCGGTTCAGTATTAGCTAAAAGCGAAGGTGTGCCCTCAGAACGGCCTTGCAGTCAGGCTTCAAAGTCCGTCCAGGAAAAAGGCGGCATCTTATTTCGGACAGGCGCACTTACGCTCCACCAGACCGTCTTTCCTATTTCTACTGAAGGAAAGCTGATTGGATATCTCATTGTCCTTCATGACACAAAATACATGACCCAGTGGCATGAGACCACGCGAAAGTACATGGCCATCCTACTGATTGGGCTCTCATTCTTTTTCCTCTTATTGACCCTGCTCGTTTACCGTTGGACCAAAACCGATTTTGCGCATCGTTTAAAACGCATGTTTCGTGGGCTTCTTAGCGACGAAGGTAAAGTTGACGAGTCAATTATTAGGACTGAATTCTCCCCGCTTGCAAAAGATCTTTCCGAAGTAGTGCGAAAACTCAGGCAAGCAAAAGATCTGGTTAAAGAAGCAGAAACCGATTTAGCCTGGACACCTGCAAGGCTCCGTGGTGAGGTTCAAAAACTTTTTGGCAATACGCAGCTTTGTGTAGTCGCAAATCGCGAGCCTTATGTACATAATCACAAGGATTCGCAGATCGAAATTCTAAGGCCCGCGAGTGGCCTGGTAACGGCCGTAGAACCAATCGTACGTGCGTGCTCTGGGCTTTGGATTGCACACGGTAGCGGAACAGCAGATCGCGAGACCGCCGATTCATCCGGAAAATTGTCAGTTCCACCAGGTAAGCCTGAATATCAAATCAAACGCGTGTGGCTTTCGAAAGAAGAAGAAGAAGGCTTTTACTACGGATTCTCAAACGAGGGTCTGTGGCCACTTTGCCATCTTGCCCATACGCGTCCAAATTTTGATAGCGACGACTTCCAAACCTACCGAGAGGTCAACGAGAAGTTTGCGCATGCTTTTCTTGAGGAGCATAAAGAATCAAATCCAATTGCCCTTATACAAGATTATCATTTTACGCTACTCCCGCAGATGATTCGCGCGGAGAAGCCTGACGCGATTTTAAGTCTGTTCTGGCATATTCCCTGGCCGAATCCCGAAGCTTTTGGGATTTGTCCTTGGAAAAAAGAACTTTTAAGAGGGATGCTTGGAGCGGACCTCATTGGCTTTCATACTCAGTTCCATTGTAATAATTTTCTCGATACTGTGGATAGATTTCTCGAAGCCCGCGTCGATCGCGAACAATTTTCAGTAACTATTCAGGGACATGTCTGCTACGCAAAACCCTTTTCAATCAGTGTGGAGTGGCCTTCGCGGTATGACATTCCGGTCGAGGCCTTTGCAAAGGAACGAGAAGAACTTCTTGCGGAGCTCAATTTGCCCATGGATATTAAGATAGGAATTGGTGTGGATCGAATCGACTACACCAAAGGCATTGTTGAGCGCCTAAGGAGTGTAGAGAAACTACTCGACAAGCACCCAGAACTAGTTGGAAAATTCGTATTTATTCAAATCGGCGCTCCAAGCCGAACGCATATAAAAGCTTACAAAGATCTAAACCTGGAAGTTCAGGAAATTGCCGATCACGTCAATAAAAAGTTCTCAAAGGCCGAGGTACCACCCATTTTATTGAAACTCACTCACCACGATGCTCCTGACATTTACCGATACTATAGGGCCGCCGATCTCTGCTTTGTCAGCTCGCTTCACGACGGGATGAACTTGGTAGCCAAAGAATACGTTTCGGCTCACTCTGACATGTCTGGCGCCCTTGTACTGAGCACTTTTGCAGGCGCTTCCAGAGAATTGACGGAAGCAATGATCGTGAATCCTTATGATATAGAAGAATGCGCCGCAGCCCTGTTTCACGCGCTGACAATGCCTGAAGCCGAACGGCGCAGGCGCATGGAACGAATGATAGCTACAGTTTCTGAGAAAAATGTCTATGCCTGGGCAGGTTCGTTTCTCTCGGAAATTCATAGAATTGCCCAAGCAAAATCAGATGCTGCCTCCGCTCAAGGGCAAGACCTTGCGAATTTCACGGTGTCCCCCCTTCAAAATAATTTTCCCGGCAGTCGCCACGAAGAAAAATGATGAGGTACCTATTTACCCGACAAGGGATCCAGCTACTCGAGGAACTTAAAAATAGAAGAACCCTCTACGCTTTCGATTTTGATGGCACCCTATGCCCAATCGTCTCCGATCCCCTGAATGCAACGCTTGCTCCGTCCTCCGCAGAACTTCTGAGTTCGTTGGCCCAAGTTGTGCCCGTTGCGGTTATTTCTGGACGGTCGATCAATGATCTACACTCTCGGATAACTTGCGAAAACATCCATCTGATCGGAAATCACGGGGCCGAGGGGCCTACCTCAAAGAGGGATTTATCTCCCTCTACTCAAATTTGTAAGGAATGGACTCGGTTATTGAGCGAGAATGAAAGTTTCAAAGAGATTGAAGCCGGAGTTTTGATCGAAAATAAGGGTATTTCGATGACCGTCCACTATCGTAGCTGTGCGAATCAATCGCGGGCAAAAGGTAAGATACTCGAATGCGTCTCAAATTTACACCCAGTGCCCCGCCTTGTGCTCGGGAAATGCGTGGTAAATCTCCTCCCGATGGGTAGCCCTCATAAAGGAGATGCTCTGCGTGAAATTATGATTCAACATAACTGCGATCGCGCGCTCTTTGTAGGGGACGACGTGACTGACGAGGACGTCTTTAATATGAATGACGATCGTGTGCTTAGTGTAAGAGTCTCCCAGTCAGAAACTTCAGCGGCACCTTATTTTCTAAAAAATCAAGCAGAAGTTGCCCAGCTCTTGAAAGTCATCCAGTCTTTTTATCATCAGCCTTGACGCTATAGAACCTTTCCATTTTATTAACTCGCGTGGAAGCTGTTTCGAGCTCAGCCAACCTAAATTTGGGCAGAGTTTCCGGATAAGAACGCTGAAGAAAGAGAATGAGGGTTTCTCGGACTAAACAACGTAATTCAAAGGCATCGGGAGCGTTTCGGGCACCCACAAGAAGTCTGATCACTATTGTTTTATCGGTAGAATCAACCATTTGAAATGCAGAACACTTGCCATCCCAAAAGGGAGAAGATTTGATTATCTTCTGAAACTCTTGTCTTAACAAATCCAGCGGTGCGCTGTAATCCAGATGAAGCAATACTACGCCTAAAAGCTCAGGAGAAGTATGCGTCCAATTCTGGAAGGGTTTTTCAAGGAAATAAGTAATAGGCACTATTAATGCTCTCTTGTCCCAGATCCGAATGACGACATAAGTGAGAGTTATTTCTTCAACTTTACCCCACTCATTTTCCACAATAACTTCGTCGTCAATTCGAATTGATTGCGTAAATGCGATCTGAAATCCCGCTAAAAGATTAGCCAGAGATTTTTGAGCGGCAAACCCCAGAGCAATACCGGCCAAGCCTGCCGATGCTATCAGACTGCGACCAACTCTTTTAGCTTCCTCAAAATGCATTAAGATAAGTGCTGCCGCTAAAACATAAATGAATAGTAGAATCATCTTTTCAAGAAATTGAATTTTAGTTCTCAATTTTCTTTCACGAAGATTTCCGATTTTGTTAATATTCAAAGTCGAGTAAAAGGCAGTTTTAAATAGATGTATTAATTTAGTAAGGGTCCAAGAGCCAAAAAAGATAAAAGAGATCGCCAAACCGCGATCTACCCATTCATTTATTGTTTCGGGAAAATGCATTAAAGGTAGAAGAGCTCTTGCTGAAACCGAAAAAATCACCCAAAACAAAGAACTCGAAAAGTGAGCTTTAATCTCAAGTTGAGGAGGAACCCATTTCATGGAATGAAAATACCGGCTCAAAAAGAGTAAAATCACTCGATTCAGCACGTAAGCAATAATAATGGACAAACCCAAAGCTTCTATTTTGGGTAGACAAGACTTTAAAAATTCCATAAATTGCATCGGCATAGTTAACACTTTAATATGTAATAAATTAGTAAAAATTATAAACGCCAAAAACAGTCTGACATGACCCAATCGGCATCTATCAAGGAAATCTTTAATAAATTACATTAAATTAAAATTTAACTTATGGACTTAACTTAGAAATAGCTCAAAAAGACCCAAACCTAAAACTTGAGACGGTCAAGCCTCCCATGCTCTCCTTATGAAAATCTCAACCCTGCTTCCACGAGTCTTGTCTTCAACAGAAGACCTAGCGCAGTAGAAGGAGTCCAAAACCCTCCTGGAATACTTGTAGCTATTTTGTCTCCATCCACTACTAGACAGCGAGCTGATTCACAGGCCATGGTTACGGTAGCTTTATTTCCAGGATCCCCTTTAAAATACATATCGCACTTTGAAACCAAGGTGTCATTGCTGTAGGCAAAAAAACGTGCTTTGAAATATCCGGAATTTCGACTTTTTTCCGAGGGTCCCGTTCCTGCCGTGGGACCAATAGCACGCAGTGCCTTTCTTCCTAGCTGGAAATGTCCAATTCTCTTTAGGATTTCACCACCTAAAATCACAGTCCAAGCGCGAGTGCGTGAAAATCGCGGGGAGACCTTCTGCAACTCCGTGTATCGAAAAGGAGGCTGCTTAACACCCAAGTGAATCATTCGTAGTGCCTGAGATTGATAGACGACCCGAGAGTTAATAGGTGCCATTGGAAATGGCGGAGCAGTCAACCTTACTTCCTTAACGTAAACCGGCTTTTTATACTCCGGAAAATAGAATTCCTTCTTGCATTGAGTCGGCACAAGAGCAGAACTCTCTCCAAAGACGTCCTTTTCACTTTCGTTTTCTAACATTTCTAAAACTGTTTGGAAGGTACCGCCGTTAATTCCACCCTTTGCAGAGAATAGGCTCACTACCTCTGTAACAGGCGCATCGGGGTTTTCATTTTTAGCCTGCTGCAGAACCTGCCAGACCCCTAAATCTGAAGGAACGGAATCAAAGCCCGAAAACGGAATCAAGATAGCACCGCTTTGTACGGCAGATGCACCATACTTCTCCATCATCTTTTGAACCCAGACGGTTTCGCCTGTAATATCAACGTAATGAGTACCTAGCTGAGAGCAGGCTGCAACTATGTTTTCTCCGTAGCGACCGAAAGGGCCTGCAAAAGTCAAAGCCACCTTTGTTTTTGCGGCTAGCTCAAATACCTTTTGCCGGTCCAAGTGATTGAATACGAAATAGCCTTCAGGCGGATTAGGACTAGAAAGCAGATCTTTGTAAAGACTTTCAAGCTTCTCTGAGTTTCTTCCCGAAATAGCCCACCGAATTTTAGGCGGGAAATTTTTTGCTATATAATCTGTAGCAAGTTTACCCGTAAAAGCATTTGAACCAAAGACAACTAAATCGAACTGCCTTGCACTGTTTACCATGCACAGACGAGTATCTGATCCAGCCTGGCAATTCAAATTTTCTTAGCCTTCCACTTAAAAAGAAAAGTCCACCGTATGGCTTCCGGCCGAAAGGTAAACGACCTCCAGATCTCCCTCCTGATGCGTCAAAGGAAAGGCGGCCTTCTCATCTATCTTAATTTCTTTCGCAGAACGATCCAAGGTTACATAAAAAGCACGCTTTTCATCATAACGGAATCGGATGCCATTGGAATTTCGTGTGCATTCGCGAAATGTGCCCCCTCCCACAGCTGTAATGCGGGGAGACGCTTCTTTAGGAAGAGTTAGAACAGGAGCTGCAGGCAATGTAGATAAAATTGAAACACCGGACGGCATCAGAACGCCCTCATTGTTGACGCATGCCCAAGAAGCCCCATTAATTGAGAATGATTTATTCTGGGTATCGGTTCTATACAAGACCGAATAAGGGCTACTGATTTTTAGGCTTCCTGCTACGGTTGGTTCTGCAGTTGCTAAACCAGCCAATGCAGCCCCCGCAAATTTAAAATCAAAAATATAAGGAGTTGTTTCAGAGTATAAACAAACCTGATCCAGTGAATTACTAGCTTGATAGAGAAGCTCTAGAAATTCTAATCCTGTTTGCCGGGAGGTCGGATAGGGGTTTTGAGGTCTGTCAACTATATTGATGTCCACCGTTAGCCGTGACCCTGGCTTGATGGCCCTGCGATAGGTGTCACCAATAATTTGATATCGCGATGGCCCGCTACTCCAGAGAGAGTATGGATCTTCAACTTGAAGATCGAAGCCCAGCTCCTTTTGGAGCTTCATAAATTCATCTGTATTAATGCCAATTC
>JBDSKY010000515.1:0-6347 GCA_039916675.1 Bdellovibrionia bacterium | reverse complement strand
CCAATTGGGCGTTGGTTGCCTGCTTTTGGATTTCGACACCTTGTGTTTTCAAACGAGCTGCAGTTCCAGAAATTAAATCTGACGTAGTGCGATTTACAGAATCTATCTTGTCCAAAACAATCCGCTGGTGCGTTAGAGCTATTGCAACAGTGGCCGCTACCTGCAATGCCGTAATAGTAACGCTCAGTGAGCGATCTACCCCTCGCATCAATTCTTTATTGTTTCGAATAATGATCTCGGTGGACAAAACCGCCTGTTGGTTTACAGCAAGCTGTTGTTGTAAATCGATGATTCTTTGCCTCAGAGGAAATAGAAGTTCTTCGGACATGAATCGGCGTTTGTCCTGATCTATGATTTCGGTATCTAATTTACTCTGAAGCTTCGAATCAATCAGTTGAGCTAGGTCAATCGCTTGTTGTAATTTATAGGTCATTTCCCGCATTTGTCGTTGGTCTTCTGCCAAGGTAATATTATCTCGTTCAAGTTGACCTCTTCCATCCTCCAAAGAACGGATGATGGCTGCAATTACAGTTTGGGCGTTCTCAAATTTAGAGAAGTACCGTTTCATCGGTGTACCGACACCTGGTAACCGACCCAGCGCTCTTGTAAACCAGCCTGCTTCAAAATCAAATTTGCCGGGATCGAGTTCCTCAACTTGATTTTTAAGATCGATCAGTGCATTGGCGACTTCGCCACCTTCTTGGCTCTGGGTAGAAAGCCGTTTAATAGGTTCGGCTAGAAACTGTGTTTGCTCGGCAGCTCTCTTCTGTAGGTCGATACTCATGGTTTCAACGGAGGCTTTAGTCAATTCTTGCGCTTCTATATCTTCAGGGCGTATTTCCAATAATTTTTGGACAAATTCATTCGCTCGTTGTTCAAGCTTTGGATCAACCACCGGAGATTCAGTTTTAGGAACTGCTGTAAGGGAGGTACGATCTCTCGGGTATAAGTTTATAGGCCTGGAAGTCCCTCGGCCAGCTTCTGCTTTTCCGTGTGCCATAACGCTCCTTGTAGTTGTCTCCGACAAAGGACTGACACTTGCAAAGAAAGTGCCTTTACACGAAAATAGATTATTATGTTGAAATGATTATTTCTCCATTCGCAAAGATAAAATATTCTTTATCTGCTTTAATTTTAGCCGGCTACGGATATTTGGCTCAGCTCAGGTATCTGTTAACTCAACAGATATTCAAAATCATCCCGCGTGAGTTGCCCACTACCTTTTTCGCCGGGGCCTAGCTCTTCAGTATCTGAAAACAGAGCGTTGAACCTTGCCGCCTTGCGGCTCTTCAGAATTTCAATTTTCTCTTCTACGGATTGAGCCATTATATATCGATAAACCTGAACATGCTTTTCTTGTCCCATCCGGTGAACGCGATCAGTGGCTTGGTTTTCAACAGCGGGATTCCACCAGGGTTCGAGATGAAATACATAACTCGCCTTAGTCAAATTCAAACCCACGCCACCTGTTTTAAGTGTCATAAGCAACACGGCTCCAGAAGTTGCATCTTGAAATTTTCGAAGGACTGACTCTCTTTGAGCACGGGAGGTGCCTCCATGGATAGAAAAGTGCAATAATCCCTTGGCTTCAAGCATTCCTCTGACTCGTTCAAAGCTTGCTAAAAATTGAGTAAAGACTAGAGCGCTTTCACCGCTCTCTACAACCTCTTCCAAGGCTTCCATCAAGGTTACCATCTTGGGTGGGTCTTTAGGATAACTGATGTGCGGGATTGAAGCGGGGTCGGAACAAGCTTGCCTGAGTCGGAGGAGGGCGGTGAGCATTAACAGCTGGCTGCGAGATTCTCCATTTGTAAGTATTGCAGATTTTACTTTTTCATTACAAGAGATGGCAATGTCGCGATAGATTTTCTCCTGTTTCTTCTCAAAGGGAAGTTTAATTGTGGTTTCATTCTTAGGTGGAAGTTCGGAAAGAATCGCGTTCTTAGTCCTTCTCATGATCAAGGGTCTGACTTTGAGTTTTAAGAACTGTACTTGTTCCCGATCCAGGGTGTCCGGGGAGACAAACTTTTTAGAAAACTCCTGATACGGGCCTACGGATCCTGGAACAACAAGGTCGATTAAGGAAAAAAATTCTCCTAAATGATTTTCTAATGGAGTTCCGGTAAGGCAGAACTTGATTTCGGCCTTGATCTTTCTGGCTGCAGAGGATCGTTTGGCGGAAATATTTTTCAAATTTTGAGCTTCATCAAAAAGAATGGCCTTCCAAGGGATTTCTTCAAAAACTTCTTGGTGTTCGAGAAATAATCCGTAGGTACTAATGATTGCCATTTGTTTGTTGGAGCGTAAGAGTTCTTTGAGTTTGGATTTTTTTTGACTTTGAAAAACTTCCATTGGAAGCGATGGAGTGAATTTTTCGTTCTCCTGGAGCCAGTTAAAAGTCAGGGAGGTGGGCACCACGATTAATACGTGGCCCATCTTATTTTCCAGACGGAGAACTTCAAGAAACGTCAAGGCCTGTAAAGTTTTTCCAAGGCCCATGTCATCTGCTAAGATTCCGCCTAAGCCGAGGTGAAGCAGATCTAACATCCACCTCACGCCAGACTTTTGATAGGATTTGAGCTCAGCGTGAACCGTCGGGGGCGGTACGAAAGGTAAATCTCTTTGGTCGAGGGTGTCGTAGAAATGGCAAATATCCTGCCAGCGTTTTCCACCAGTTACGGACACGCCGGAGGCACGAAGAGCGAGCATTTCTAGCGTTTGACTTTTTTGTAGAAGATAGAACCGTTGTGCTTTTGGGTCATTAGACTTGCCGTGTGTTCCACTTCGAATCTTGGACCAGAAATATTCAAGTTTCTTTATGGATGGTAGGTTTTTCTCTGGAACTAAATAAAGTTTACCTTGGAATTCAATTACGCCTTCGTTTGCCAGGCGATCCAGGCGGTTGATTGGAATTTCTTCGCCTTTAAAGAAAAACTTGGGATGAAGCTCGAACCAATCTAATTGTGAAACTAACTCTGGGGCATTGGATTGAACTGCCTTTTGTCCAAGACTCGGTTTTTGATCTTCTATCGTAAACTCGGGTCGGAAATCAGCAGCATTCATCTCAACAAAGGAACAACCATCCTGCATTATATCTATTCCACGGGCCCGCAGGGGTAGCAGGCAACGTAAAATGCGATTGGCCGGCATCCAAGGTCCAACCAGATGATAAATTTGTGCTTTGGCAGGACGGGACCCAGGCCACCTCAGTTGAACTTCGTGGTTTGAGAAGCCGGCAAAAATGCTGGTTCTAGATTTAAAAAAGCATTTTCCTTGCGATTCAATTGCCGCCTGGAACAAGAGAGTATGAAAAAATTCAAAGATTAGGCGAAAGGAATCGAATACGTGTACTTCGCCTTGGCGAGTAAAAAGAACCTCGGAGGAGGTTTCAAGCATGGATTCCATTTCGGAGACAAAATGTTCTACAAAGGAAGTTACATTTTTCGAACACAACTTTTCTAGAGAGGGAGGGCTTGCTTTTGTCGTTTTGGATTGATGCCGATTCCAGGGTTGATCATCATAGGGATCATCGGTGAGACCAGCCAGAGGATCGAGGGAACTTAATAAAACTCCCAGGCGCTCGAAGAGAATTTTAATAAATTCCTTTTTTCCAGGGACATCGAGACCTTCAGAAGTTTTCTTAAAAAGCAAGAAAGACGTTGTTTCCAAAAGAATTGCGCTGAAGATTCCAACGTGCTTGAGGACTTTCATATCTCTCTCGCGTCTTTGTCCTCTTCGATCGTTGGCAATTCCGGCAGCTTTCATATCCGTATAGCCAATTAACCCCTGACTAAATGCCGTGAATAAAGGTATTGCCCCTTGGGGGAAGTTCCAAAGTTCAAGAAGGCTATCCTTCAGCTGAACTTTGCGAAGAAGTTGCATGTCTCCATTTTGATTTAAGTGAAGTTCTATTTTGACTTTAGAAGGGGGTACAAACTCGGGAGAGTTACGTTGAATCCGAGGGAGTTTGCTATAAGCAAGCCCTTCATCAATACTGTTTACAATTTTAAGAATTGTACTATGGGAACGAAGGGGAATGCAGAGTCGGTTAGGAATTGTTGTATTATTTAGATTTGAAGCCACAGTCTTATTCACGAAGTCTATTGACTGGTCTACTGTGTGAAACTGCAAGGTCCCCCTGTTAATATTTAATTCGTAACCACTGAGATAATAGGTTTGCTCAGGGAGGTTAGGCCGTGGGAGGGAAAATACTAAAAGTGCAGCACCTTCGGAATCATCTAGTTCCGCTGAAGGCTGAAGCTCCCAGTGCCCGAAAGATTTGGGTGCTGTCGAAATACTTTTGAGAAGCAAGCCCGATCGTTCTTGATCTGGATTCGGTGAGTTAACCAGGTAAATTTCTGCTTTTTTATCTCCCCTTTGTTGGCTTGCGTTGATCAAGACGGAGAGAATGGTTACTTCCAGTTCTTTAACTCCTGATACTCGGGGAATTCTAAAGTTTGAAGCTGTTCCAAAAGGAGCGTACTCTTCCAGAGCAGCGCGCGAGTAGGTTCGGTTTAAGACTGGTCTTAAGGGATCAGAGACAAGTGCGCCGTAAGGGTGTTTTAAGAGTTCACGTGCTGTGAGTATAAGGCCATTGTTAAATTGGTACTGTAGGGATGAGGTTAGGGCTGCAATTTTCTCTTTTTCTGCATGGGAAAGATGCCTGGTTTGAGAAGATTCTGCATCTAAGAGAGGCGGGGTCTGATAGGTCCAAGATATATTATAATAGTGGTCATGGAAATTTCGGTTCACGGGAACCGTAATCGGGCGGTTGATTTCAATTTTCTGGTCAAATGTGGAAGATAGGTCGAACTTCGTCCCATCCAGCTGATAAAATTCAGGCGGACAAAAGAGAATTGCTTTAAGTTCTACAGCGGGGGCCGGTTTTTTCAAATCTTTTGGGTCGAAATCAACACGGCGATTTTTGTGCATAGGAAGTTTTACCTTTTCCCAACTCTGCAAAGCGAGGAATTTCGCCGCTTACCTTTCCAAACCTACGTAGAGTGAGCACTTTCGGCACTCACCTTTCCCCACTTACGCAAAGCGAGCACTTTCAGCGCTCACTTTTCCCCGCTTACACAAACTGGGCGCTTTCGGCACCCCATTTTTTCCACCTTCACCCCCGTAAGGGAGAGAGTTCTATCGTAGCTTTTAGGTAAAAAGTACCCTCACCACTCTGAAAAGCCAGGCAAAAAATATAAAAAACTCGGTTTTTAAGTGAGTTTTCTTAATAAGGGATTGCGAAGCAGATACTTCACAATTTTGGCTCTTCCCTAATTCTTTGGATCTGGGTTTTTGATTCAGGTTTAATTTGGAGCGGGCTAAGGGGTTCGAACCCTCGACCTCCACGTTGGCAACGTGGCGCTCTAGCCAACTGAGCTAAGCCCGCAACCTGAATTGTGGTACCCTTTCTAACCGGCTCTCACCGTTCGGTCAAGCGAACTTTATCATTATATTTGATTATTTTGATTCCGGGGGGCGTCATGGATGTTTTACTTGAAGACAGACGAAGGACTTGGTTTAGTTGGCTCTATGAAGATCTATACCAAAAAAGGCGATGCCGGGGAAACAAGCTTGTACGGGGGGCTCCGGGTGCCTAAAGATGATCTAAGAATAAGGACTTACGGCACTTTCGATGAATTAAACGCGATTTTGGGTATGGTGCTGGCGGAACCAGCTCTCGCGGAAGAGATTTCAACCAGACTACTAAGAATACAAGGAGAGCTTTTTCAGCTAGGGGCCGAATTGGCCACTCCCCGTGGTAAAAGTATTGGTTCTCAGCTAATTCAAGATCCACAGGTTGAGAGTATGGAGCGCGAGATTGATCAAATGGAAGCCAAGCTTAAGCCGCTGAAGACTTTTATCCTCCCAGGTGGGGTTCGCGCTTCAGCTTTAGTGCATTTAGCTCGTACGGTGAGCAGGCGCGCTGAAAGGGATATGATCTCGCTCAATCGGGCTGAATCCTTGCGGCCCGTAGTGCTTCAATATGTAAATCGGCTCAGTGATTATTTGTTTGTAAGCGCTCGGTATTTAAATTATTTGGCTGGAAATTCCGACATACCGTGGGTTGCGCCTTCTCTCGGATTAAGCCAATCGGCATCTAAAGTGCCAGAATGATCATTCAAATCATTTGATAAATAGATCTTTTATTTGAGAAGTTTTAATTGCGCCATTGCCGCGTTCTAAACCTACTTGTATTTTTAGAGCAATTTCCAGGCCATGCGTGTTATTAGTTTTTGTATGGTTTTGCGCCTTTCAGAATAGGGACTTTACCACTGTGGATTATTCCGCTCTTGACTGTTTGTAGAAGACAAAAAGGAGGTAATTGTTGGAAAAGAAGCAAAAGA
>JBDSKY010000514.1:0-6652 GCA_039916675.1 Bdellovibrionia bacterium | reverse complement strand
TAGTAGACCATCCAGTATTGGATCGTAATCGTAAGCCTAAGGAAATTTCTGAAGCTGACGCAGCCGCCAATGCAGAGAAGCAAGCTGCGAAGCCAAACGATCCGTTTGGTAAATTCAGAAAGCTTTTCAACCCTAAATCTAAGATTAAGGGTGCAGCTGCTGGTTCTGCTGGTCACATGCCTAAAGGCGGAGCGGGTCGCAAGACTCCAGCTGCGGGCGGTGGAAGTAGCAAAGCTGGTGGTAGCAGCAGTTAAGTTTAGCCTTTGTTTAACGCAGTAATGCGTCGATTCTAAGGTGGTAAGGTAGAGTAGTAGCATACGGCGCACTTTCGGGTGGGTCGCGGTTATTGCTGTGAAGTTTTATAGAGAAGCCAGTAGCGGCGGACATCTTGTCTAGCTAAGCGCTGGCTTCTTTGTTTTTGGGAGAGACCAGGGATCAATTTGATTGCGATAACACAATGAGTATGTATAGAAAAAGTGAGTTTAGTCCCCTATGCTTATTGGGCCGGTAAGTTTAGTATCCATTGCCTGCTGAAGGGGACCTAGAACCAAAGCAAAGTATGGAACAGTGAATCGAAGGATCGTAAGTGGGATCGATCCGGAGGTCTAATTTTTTGGCTTTTTTTATTTTAGTCTGGTTTAATGCGGTCGCGCTCTCCAAGCTTGAAAAGTATTTTAATTATGTTGAAGGAGAACACCATTAACTATTTCGCACCAAGTAGCAGCAGAATATTTGGGACAAGGAACAACACGACCACCAGTCCTACGTTCCGTTTCTGATCTCCATTTATCCCCAGCCTCTTTAATAATTTGAGCGTTGCGAGCTTTTCCTTGTAGCTCCTCGTTACGGCTATTATTCTGGTATTGAATTATCTCCTCCTTAGATAGGTTTCTAGGTCTCGGATCGAAATGTTCGTTTCTTACAGGGTTCCAATGGAGATTTCCTGTTGCTCCGATTCTCTTGGCTTCTGCATACATTTTTTCAATATTGTTCCCTAAATCCGGCTCGCTTGAAACTGAACTTCGTCTTGAACTTCTATTGCTAGCATCCTTTCTGCTATATTCGCTTGAAACTGAACTTCTTCTTGAACTGTTATTGCTAGCATCCTTTCTGCTATACTCGCTTGAATTTGAACTTCTTCTTGAACTGTTATTGCTAACATCCTTTCTGCTATTGATACTTTCTTCCAAATTGGTTTGTGAAATGCTTGAGCCTGTAGCGGCTGAAAATCTGTGATCTATTAGTCCAATAACTTTATTTAGATTTTCTATTTTTGCATTAGTATATTCAGTGTGGCACTCTTGCCTCCCTATTCCGTGTTTCTCCGGAGTTATATAAGGTTGAGCGTATGCATTCCCACGCGCCGGTGCTTGTTTGAAAAAACCGTGCACATTCAATATCTGCTTCTCGCGCTCTTCATCAAGCACTTTTTGGCGCGCTATTGCTTCTGCAATTATTTCTTGCTTTTCTTTTTCTTCTCGCGAAATTACTTGCCGGGCTCTAACTTGGTCGGCTTTAGCTGGATCAGCACTTACTACCTTACGCTTTCCGTTGATCCACTCTCTCTTTTCATCTAGCACTTTTTGGCGTGCTATTGCTTCTGCAATTATTTCTTGTTTTTCTTTCTCTTCTCGCGAAATTACTTGCCGGGCTCTACCTTGGTCGGCTTTAGCTGGTCCCATGGAGTTCAAGGGGCGCCCAGTCTTCGCCTTGTACTGCTGTAAAGGAGTTTGCCCAAATACATTCTGTATATTTGGGTCTGCACCATTCTTAATCAAGGCGTCCGCTGTAGCACTATGACCTTTATCCGCTGCGTAGTGGAGAGCGGTAGACCCAAACGGACTCTTTGCATTTACGTTTGCGCCCTTCCTAATTAAGACCTCAATGATAGGGGTATGTCCCCAATTGGCTGCTACGTGGAGTGGTGTCTCGCCATCTTCATTTTTTGCATTTACGTCCGAACCTTGCCTGATCAAAGTTTCAACTTTGCTAATATCACCTGCCTTAGCTTCGTCATGTAAAATTGCCTTTGCCTCATAGGGAAAGTGGCGCCCAGTCTTCGCCTTGTACAGCTGTAAAGGAGTTTTCGCAAATACATCCTTTCTATTTGGGTCTGCACCATTCTTAATCAAGACGTCCATTGTAGCACTATGACCTTTATCAGCTGCGTAGTGGAGAGGGGTAGACAAATTCTTACTCCTTACGTTTACGTCTGCGCCCTTCCTAATTAAGACCTCAATGATAGGGGTATGTCCCCACTTAGCTGCTACGTGGAGTGGTGTGTCGCCATCTTCATTCTTTGCATTTACGTCCGAACCTTGCCTGATCAAAGTTTCAACTTTGCGAATATCACCTGCCTTAGCTTCGTCATGTAAATCAGTTGCCATTGCCTCATAGGGATTAGAGAGCAAAAGGAAAAGGCATATTATCAATGTGTTTAATATATAACTAAGATAGTTAAGTAAGGTATGGAAAACGCTGTGCAAGCTCATCGATTACCTTTTTATTATGTGTCATACAATTTATTGTCTGAATAATCTGCAAGTTCAAAGCGTCGCTTCCTATGCAGTCCTTGCTTGGTTCATTGCGGACTAAGAAGCTCATATTACTCACCAAAATTTTCATAATTCAATTTAAAATATATAAATAACTTATAGTGACTATAAAACTTTATTACTATTACGTTCATTGACTGATTCGGTTGATTTTGGCTTGGACTTTAAAAATTTTTTTGCGGCTCTTTTAGAGATCGATAAGTTTTGTCAGTAGAATATTTTGAAAGTATTGATATTTTAGGGTTTCCAAACCCCTTGTTGTCGGAGATTGTTTATTTACTAAGCAAAACATAAACATGAATAGGAGCTCGAAATGGATCTTAAGTTAAATACTTTACGTAATGAAGTGAAGCAATATCGCAACGAATTCCCCCTTTGTGGATAGGAATTAGAAACCTGGTTCAGTGGTGCCTCTCCGTTTCCAAGGGCAAATTCCAGTAATTAACCGTAAGTAGACTGACTTTCGAGGCATGAGAACCCGCCAAATGCCAGGACCTACCGCCCACAAATACGCTCCCAAGTAATCAAAACTAAAAGAATGGATTCAGGATATCATCGTCGTACGCCGGCTGTGTATTTTTTCCAGGGACAGGGGTGACCGTGCCGGTTAAAGTATTTGGAGAGAATGTACCGTAATAAATTTGTTCACGTGATCCATTCCCTATTGGAACATTTACCTCTTCATATCCAGTGTGCCAAGCCGGCGCCGGTTTCTGCGGCTGTTTACTAATTACTGACTTTGGATTAATAGATTGCTTTGAACCCTTAAAATTGATTGCTGAAGAGGTTGAATTAAAAGCGCCCTGCTGCGAGACAAAGGAATTGACCTGGTCAATATATTGACCGCGAGCCTCATTAAAAATTAGCCGTGCGGGCGAAGATCCATTTTTAGAATTATCGTTCTTGAAATTCAGCTTGTCCTGAATTCTTAATTGCCCGAAGTCTTTTCGTTTTCCTATTGTATCTGCGGCATCTTGATAAAACTCTCCCTTCCCCTCCTCCTTCCCCCAAGCAGCCATGGCTCTTTGATAAGCGGGCTCATCATACCGATTTTGGCCTGTTTCGGGGACCTCTATGACTCCACCTGAGGGTTTAGCAATTTTTTTGAATCGAATGAAATCGTTTTTGTCAGGCTTATAGTTTTTAGCAGTTGTACTATTCAAAACACCATCCTGAACGGAAGCCAGTTGAGCAGAGTCCGGTTGCTGCCTGAGCTGATCGTAATTTGAGAAATAGGTCGCTTGGGCCATTTTAGCTTTTTCAGGAACTTGATTCTTTACAAGTCCAGGTCCATCTGAAATTGGGAGCTCGTAGGATGATGCAACGCCCCCTTCTTCTAAACATGTTTTTCCGTCTGGAGACATTTTAACACAGTGAAGTTCACTGTAACTTTCTTCATTCTTTCCCAAAGCTGATCTGACTTTCACAAACCAAAAGCGATTCATTCTCACATAACGGGCGATGCATTCATCCAAATCTTCTCCCGATTTATAAAAGCTTCCCAGCAATTCGATCTTGGCTTCATCGGAGGCATAGATAGAAGGATAACCAAGAAATTCAATCTTTTTTAAAATGTAATTAGCTTGAAGAGAAATATTTTCATTCGCTTTTTGATAATGGCAGTCTAGCCCGCATTTTTCATAATTAGGATCTACTAAAGCTGAACTACTTGCCGGCCCTTTGTAGTCGGTCCCGGCTGCGTATGGCGCTGGTATTTTTGGGACGGGCATCGTGGAAGCTGTTGAGCCCCCAGCGGGCGCCCCACCGGCACTCTCAGCAACCGGTCCTCCGAGCAAAGATTGAAGAAAAACCAGGCTCAGTGTGATTACAAAAGAGCTTGGATATCTAAATGCAGTGGAAACACTCCCTTTAGTCATCACTACTATTATATCAAAGATACTTAATATCTCTTAGCGACTCTTTCAACGAGATTTAGTGTGTTATTTCAAGGAGCTGACCAAAGTAGGTGAAAGAAACAAGGTATACCGGCCCAATAGCCCTCTAGACTAAATCAATCTACTTTACATTGCAGAATTAGAGCCCCGGTGATAGAAGGCGCCAAAGGAGAAGCAATGGTGAAAAAGACTATCCATATCGTAGGATTCGGAAGCCAAGGCTCCGCATGGGCGCAGTGCCTAAGATCCTCGGGCTGGGATGTACAAGTGTACCTCAGCAATCCAGGCAGCACTTCTAGCAGCACGCCTAGCCGATCCTTCGATTCTGCCAAAAAACTCGGATTTGAACCCCATCTTCTTAAAGACCTCCCACTCCATCTCAGTGAGAGCGAAGGACCACACTGGATCGCAATGCTTTGCCCTGACGGAGTGATAGCCCCAGTCTATCGAGATTATCTCAGATCTTCTCCCTCTGAAATACGACTTATATTAGCCCACGGCTACGTGGTCTACGCGAACGAGCTCAACTTGGCAGGCGCCCATCATCAAGTGACGTTACTGGCTCCCAAAGCAATAGGGCCTAAGCTGCTTGAGCACTTTCAAATCTCGTCTCCCTCAACTCATCGCTTAGCTGCCGCATTCTGGTCTCCACCGTCTGATCAAAAAGCGCTTACCGAAATTGCCCGTGGACTGGGGTTTGCGCAAAACTCTTTAATCAATGCAACTTTCGAACAAGAAGCCATTGGGGACCTAATTTCTGAACAAGGACTTCTCTGTGGCGGAGTTTTTAACCTTCTTGAACTCAGCATGAATGCAATGGAAAGAGCCGGAATTCCAGAAGCTCTAATTCGCGAAGAATGCATCACCGAACTAGAATTGATTGCGGGATTAATTCGAGAGCGCGGCGTTTCTCACAGCTTTCAGGCTATCAGCCAAGCTGCCCAGTGCGGGACAGCTTCAATGGCCGAAAAACTAGAAAAAGCAGGAATCAGGGAGATTTTTCAAACCCAAACCGAGTTCGTGCAGAGCCGAGAATTTGTGGAATATTTCCGCTCTCAAAAATGGCAAGATCGCGTCCGTCAATTTACTAAAAAGCTCTCACTCTGGGAGGAGCGCTTTAAAACTTTGGATGTGCAGAAATGACATCTTCGCAAAGGAATCAAATATGAGCACCTTAGTCGTTCAAAAGCCCGTAACCGCTCCCTGGATTTGCTCTCAAAAAGGCAAACAAAAAGTCACGATGCTAACCGCCTATGACTATCCAACTGCTTTTTATTTAGATGAATGCGGTATCGACATGCTCTTAGTCGGCGATAGCGTTGCCACTGTCATGTACGGAGAACCTAACACCTTGTGCGTAACCGTCGATGACATTATAAGACACACCAAGGCAGTCGCCCGCGGAGCCAAACGTGCGATGGTAGTAGCTGACATGCCTTTCATGAGCTACCAGGTAAATCCGGAGCAAGGGCTCACCAATGCGGGACGGTTTTTAAAAGAGGGCCTCGCCCAAGCAATTAAACTCGAGGGTGGATCAGAAATAGCCCCCACCATTCGGGTCATTACCCGAGCAGGAATTCCAGTCATGGGTCATATTGGCCTTACACCTCAAAGTATTCACGCAATGGGCACCTATCGCACTCATGGTAAAAATCCTGCTGAAAGAGAGTACTTGCTGGAATCAGCTCACCGAATTGCTGAGGCCGGAGCATTCGCCTTGGTTTTGGAATGTGTTGAAGAAAGTCTTGCAGAGCAAATTACCCAGGAAATAAAAATTCCTACTATAGGAATTGGCGCCGGCCCAAACTGTGACGGCCAGGTCCTGGTTACCCAGGATTTAGTTGGACTTACGGTCGGACGAGTACCTCGCTTCGTAAATCCATTGGCTTCGCTACGGGAACCATTCCAGGCAGCCATCGAAGGGTTTATAGAAAGAACAACCCAAAAGACGAAAGTTTCGGTAGAAGACGCTACTCCAAAGGGGTTGATTCGCGAAGATCAGTCTGTATTTCCAATCTCGAAGTTAAAGGAATAGGATGTTGCTGGCAATTGACATAGGAAACACACACTCGGTCATCGGTTACTTTGTTGATGACCAATTAACCCAACAATGGCGCGTATCCACGCACCCGCTTTGTACTGCTGATGAATTCAAGCTCAAGCTGAACGGAATTTTAAACTCTGGAGGAGTTTCACTGGGTT
>JBDSKY010000513.1:0-5388 GCA_039916675.1 Bdellovibrionia bacterium | reverse complement strand
AAGGTTATACTAGAGTTAGTCGCTGGATGAGTGCAGAAGAGGCCACAATTTGGGCAGAAGGTGGAGCAACTCGAATTCCACCTGGAGTCGGGACTGAAGTTGGTCCAGGGAATATAAGATTGTACGTTACGCGTTATGGTATACCACAACCTGGCGGTACTAATCCGGTAAGAGTTGATTTTCACGTTCCAGAAAGCATTCTTCAGCAGGGATCAAGACAGGGTGGCGAATGGCCTCAAATAATTCAGCCTGTTCCAAATGTACCAATTTATAATTTGCAAATAAACCATCCCTAAGAGGTTTTAAGGTAATGAAAAGACAAATAAAAATCACAGATGAATTTGGAATTATTATTAGAAAAAAAGCTCTATTAGAAAAAAGCATTAAAATAGAAGCTGTTCTCGCTGCTTTTGAAAATGAATCTCCGATGGATGAAAATGAAGACCTAATATCTTTCGGCCCTCATTTTGGTGGAGAAGCAATGGACAATTTTGGGAAGAGATTAACCAAACTAGGTCTTGAATATATAGACGACTATTTCAATTTTTACGGCGAATTTCCAGGTTGGGCTGAATTTTCAGTAGCTTTAAAGGCTTAAAAGCTGGAGTTGCCCCCTCAATAGCGGACCACCAAATTCTTTAAACTTCTGACTAGAGATGTGTAGATCAATTTTTTGGGGCTATAATCAGAAAGGGCAATTCTTTCCTGTAACTGTGAGAGCAGAACCTTGGGATTCGTTCGTACTTATTCGTATTTTTATTATGAAGACTTGTGAAGGGCAATCAGATCGTAGATGATCGCGAGCGCGATGGAGAAATCTAATGTTGGTTTGAAGGAGTTGAGTCGATGACCGCAGAAATTTCCGTAATGAATAAACTTGCAGTAGCAATGGCAGCTGACAGCGCCGTTACGGTGGTTGGCAAAAAGGTTTACAATACGAGTAGTAAATTGTTTCCTGTAACACATGATCTTCCCATCGGGATTATGTTTTACGGTAACGCCCATCTAATGAATGTTCCCTGGGAAACTGTGGTCGCGGACTTCAGGAAGAGCCTAAAGGGAAAACGCTTTGACCACGTAAAAGAATGTGGTGAAGAGTTTTTGAGATTTCTACCGACCGCCAAGACCCTCTTTTCTGAAGAATCGCAGAAGAAGATTGTTTTCGGCTTCATTCGAGTTGTCTTTCAAGACCACATTAACAAGATAGATGGAAATATTAAATCGGCGATCGAGGCCAAAGGGCAAGTGACGGATATCGAAGTAGGTCAGCTTGTTGAGCAGCATTTCGCTTCCGAAATTGCCAAATGGGACCAGGCTGCCTTCGTAGAAGGGATGGATGCTGCAATAACAAAGTCGGCATCTAAAAAGTATGAAAAGGAGCTCGAACAAATCTTTGTGGATACGTTCCAGAAACTTCCTGTATCCACAATATTTTTAGAGTCATTAGTGCGACTAGCCACAAATTATATCTATAAGGCGCTAATTTTCGACGTCTTTCGAAGTGGCGTAGTTTTTTGTGGGTTCGGAGAGTCAGAAAAGTATCCGAGCCTATTCTCGACCGAGTTGGATTTCGTTTTTGACGGTGTAGTAAAGCACACTCAACCGAATCTACACTCGATCACGGATGGGAGCCCAGCATCGGTGCATCCTTTTGCGCAACAAGACGTTGTTGCTTCCTTTTTAAAAGGGATTGATCCAAACTTTTTCAGCCTTATCGACGGTTATATGAAAACATTTTTCGAGCAATTAAGCACCACGTTGGCGGGGGCATTGCCAACTGATGAAGGGAAAAAAGAAGAACTACAAGCACTATTGGAGAACCTTAAAGATTCTGCTCCAAAGGCTGTTATGCAAAAGCTCGAAGAAGTGAGTCAAGTCAGTTTCGTGGCTCCGGTAATGTCGGCGGCTCAGGTCCTTTCCAAAGATGATCTTGCTCATATGGCCGAAGCGTTAGTTAGCCTGACTTCCTTCAGAAGGAAAATCTCCCTGGATCTTGACACTGTTGGTGGGCCTATTGACGTGGCAGTTATATCAAAAAAGGATGGATTCATTTGGATTAAGAGGAAACATTACTTTGATCCGAAACTTAATCCGCACTATTTTGGGAGAGAACAATGAAAAACAAGGAGAGTAAGGCACCTGAACATAAGGTATTCAAAGATTATCATAGTTACCGTGCATTCTATTTTCCGATCATAGCGGACAAGGGGAAAGGAATTGAGGCAGGAGCTTCAATTCTAGGCGCTGATTTGGCAAAATCTACAATTTTAGAATTGACTCAGAAAATGGCTCCGAAGAAATGAGCAAAGGGCTAACTAAGGGCACAACTACATTACCTACAATGAGGCTCTCTGCCCTAAATTCGGCCGCTGAATGGAATCTCTTTGTCAAACACTGCCAAAATTTTGTTTGTTTCCCTATCTGAAAGCAATTCGACACCCTTTGGAGCAGCAGCATCTATCTGATGAACCTGTAATCCTTTTTGCCGAATGTGAAACGCTATTCGTTGCCATCGTAGCCTCCAAAGGCCTTCTCGACGTTTGCAATCGGCCACCTCAAGCTTGAGCCTTTCAACCTCACTCATGAGTTCCTGATTTTCTTGGGTAGATTCTTGTCGGCCTTTAATGGCCCCACTGCCCAGAGACTTCTTAGCATAATCATAAGCTGCTTTAATTTCTGACCTAGCTTGAAGAGACTGCCGACTGAATCCGAACCTCTCTTCAAGGGCCTCCCATGTTAGTTTCGATCCAAATTGACCGATTGCCCAGCGGTCAAGATCAACTATGATCGATGAAATATCAGATTGAGTCATTTTACGAAAATGCTTAGCCATGAGTAGTATCCTTCGAAAAATTTTGGGAATCAAAGTCTTTAATCCCATTGTCTGCCAGCTGTTGAGAGAGAACTTTGAGCTTCTTATCGTTGTGATTCATCCAATCAATGCTCTTTTTCGGCTTATTACTCTTGGCCTGCTTCTCTGCCGTTTTCCTTGCAATCACGGCCATTGCGTATTGGCGCCTGAGTTCTTCGATGCGGCCACCATCGTTCTTTACCCACACATAGTCTTTACAATCCGCAGAGCATTGAAGATGCCTCTCACAAGGTGTCTGTGCAAAATTATGCACGCACATTCCAGTGCCCACATCATGGACGGCGTTAATCCGTGCCTTCAAAAAAGCATCCTGTACCTGGACGGGGACAAACTTCAGTTGTTCCGCCACTTGCCCTTGAACATGCCCTTTCTTTATATCTTCTCGCAACATCAAAGCTCGCTTTTCTCGGCTCGTATGCTGATAGGCTTTCGTGTCTCTCGGATTTTTCCGACCAAACCATTCCGTTTGAAGCAAATCGGTCAGCCCCCCTTCGTCGAGAAGAGTATTGAGTGTATGGCGAAAATGATGGGTTGTGAAATCAACTTCCGCAGAAGTCTCGGCAAATTCTTTTATTAAATTCTCAAATGACCGCAAAAATGTGGTCATCATCGAATGGGTACAAAAGGTAGAAACCCAACGCTTTTCATTTCCAGTTGTTGAGAAACTAGCAAACTTAACAACAAGAAGATCTTTTAGAAAATAATTACGACCTTGCTGATCAATATGGACCGGTGCAATCAGTTGAGGCGAAAAGTCCTTTTCACAATAAGCCGTGATCCCTTCGATCGTGACAAAATATTGAGCTCTCTTCAAGCTAGGATCCGATAAGAAGACCTCCTTCTTGAGGTAACCATTTTGTCGAAACCATCCATCGGTACTCAGTACCTTCAAAGGGAGTCCTATTTCTTCAAT
This sequence comes from Bdellovibrionia bacterium, assembly GCA_039916675.1. GTDB lineage: Bacteria > Bdellovibrionota > UBA1018 > UBA1018 > UBA1018 > JBDSKY01. The sequence continues at coordinate 1,603 of JBDSKY010000513.1, read as the reverse complement.
CTGTTTCTTATAAAACTTTTTGTTCCCAGGTAAATCTGAAAGAAAAGTCAAATCTGGGCCCTTAACCTTTTCCATAATAGCCGCTGTTTGCCTTGCAGGCGAGCAGACCAAATCCAGCTCCGCAATAACATCACTTACAATATCTACTACCTGTGTCGGCAAAAATAAACGCCGCCGAGGCGTAAATGTATCTCCGAAAGAACGCTTCCGAGGGAAATACTCAATGTAAGACCTGCCTTCACCATCACGTTCAACTTTTTGATATGGAAGCAAAGATATCTCACTAAAACGTCGTCCCGAACAAGCCAAGAGCACCAGTACCAAGACATAGAACCGATACTTATGATCATGAGGTACTCGCTGATAAAGCTCACCTAGAATCCGAAATACGGCGGGCTCCACCAATTTAGAAGCCTTTGTTTCTGATGCCAGCGGATCATCAAGACGCTTGTGGGCAAGACCTCCAACGTTCTCTGGACGCTTCATTCCTGAGAATCTAAAATTTAAGTGGGCTTTGCAAAGACGATTTGCATCGCAGTACCCGGCAAACTCATGGATTGCTTTGTGCAAATTGTAGCCGACGCCATCGCTGTAATGGGATGCAATTAATCGACAAGCATGATCAAGGTGTTCAGGTGTTAACTGAACAAATTCTCGATTCTGTTCAGAGGCCGCAAAAGCCACGTACCCAATCGCTGTAACAAAAAATCTCTGACTGGTTACAGTTTGATTTCCGCGATGGAACCGAAGAACAAATAGCGCTTTTATCACTTCAGTCCACGCACCTGATAACTCAGCCCCTCCCAATTTTGGTGCGAAATGAAAATTGAGTGTAGTCTCTTTGCAGTTTCTGCCGGTAAGTTTGACTAAGCGACCTCCTGTTATAGTCCATGAAGAAGATTCCCAATTTACTTCTTCAAATCCTTCCAACCTGAGCATCTTGGCTCTTTCGCATAAGGATCGAAGATTCTCCGAACAATCTTGCTCTAGTCGGCTCAGAAATTGGGCAACATTGGTTCTTCCATGAACAGAGGGTTTACTCATGGCCTACTTCCCCTTTGCACTGTTCGATGACCTGTGCCACAGCAATGATAACTTGATCCAGTTGCACTCCAAGACGGGCCTGCTCATATTTTTTGATTCGAACATCCCTCGCGAACAGCAGACAATCCATAACGTGCTCGTGGTCAGCATGCCGATAAGGTTGAAACTTTGGACAAAGATAACATGAAAAAGGCGGATCGAGATGACAGAGCGACTTCTCTCCACATATTCCAATCTTAGTTTGGTCTAACGGATCAACTTCGCTCACAAAAGCCAGATGTTTGTCACCTCTATCTCCGTTAACGGCTTCCCCTGAGTTTTCAATAATTTTGCCTCGGAATATCTCGATATATTTCGCAAACCCTTTTGCCATCGATTTATCGAGATGCTGAACAATGTTTCCAGCAATTTCAAAGTAAACCTCTACATGTTGAGTGTCGGTATGGTCAAGAATTCGAGCCAATTCAGCCTTACTTATTCCTTCGGCAGCAAGACAGGTAGCCAGGGTGTATCGCAATCGCCGAGCACTGATATTGAGAACCTCCCCAGTCAGAGGAGA
>JBDSKY010000512.1:0-5914 GCA_039916675.1 Bdellovibrionia bacterium | reverse complement strand
ACATGGGTCTCATCCATCGAATGAGACAATGAATCGGGTTTCTCTGACATTTATCTATTAAGAGTATTCTAAATTTACTCGTATTTGGGGAGAAATTCTTCCAAAAAGTGAGTGTCGTAGTCCGCATCACGAAATTTTTTGCTCGCCAGAATTTTTTTGTGAAAGGGAATGTTCGTTTTAATCCCCTCAACCACATATTCATCCAAAGCCAACTGCATTTTAGCTATAGCTTCGTTTCTAGTGGGCGCATGGACGATAAGCTTACCAATCATTGAATCGTAAAAGGGCAAAACTTTATATTGATCATAGATAAAGGAATCTACTCTGACCCCAAATCCACCGGGGACATGAAGTCCCGTAATTTTCCCTGGAGACGGAGCGAACCGCTCAGGATCTTCTGCGTTAATTCTGCACTCAATTGCGTGGGAATTGACATGGATATCTGACTGTTTAATTTTTAAAGGTCTACCGGCAGCGGCTCGAATTTGCTCTTTAATAAGATCTAGGCCGGTTACCATTTCGGTTACAGGATGCTCAACCTGTATCCGCGTATTCATTTCCATGAAGTAAAATTTCTTATCTTTATTATCCAGAAGGAATTCTACAGTTCCTACATTTTCATATTCGACAGCATTACATAAGTTCAGCGCTGCCTCGCTCATCATTTGCCGTAAAGTGGGGTCAACTACTGGACTGGGAGCTTCCTCTAGAATTTTTTGATGACGTCTCTGGATTGTACAATCGCGCTCGCCCAATGAGATCCGATTGCCGTGTTTATCGCAAAGAACTTGAATTTCGATATGTCTCGGATTCTCGCAATATTTTTCAAGGTACATTGCAGCGTTACCGAAGGCAGCCCCCGCCTCAGAACTTACACGCTCAAATGAGGAAAGTAGCTGCTGTTCACTATGAACGATGTGGATGCCACGCCCTCCTCCTCCAGCAGCTGCCTTAAGAATGACTGGGTATCCAATTTTGCCAGCTTCTATGCTAGCAGCCTTAGCGTTTGGGACGGCAGAAACCGTACCTGGTAAAAGAGGTACTCCTGCTTCCTTTGCTATTGCACGGGCCCGAGTTTTTTCACCCATAGCTTTGATATTGGCAGTGGTGGGACCAATAAATGTGACCTTACACTCACCACACAAACGAGCAAACTCTGAATTTTCAGATAAAAAACCATATCCCGGATGAATTGCATCTGCTCCGGTAATATCAGCAGCCGATAAAATATTAGTTATATTGAGATAGCTTAACTTTGACTGCGCAGGCCCAATACAAACCGCCTCATCAGCCAATTTTACATGTAATGAATGTTCGTCCGCGACTGAATAAACCGCCACCGTGGCTATACCTAGTTCGCGGCAAGCGCGAATCACTCTAAGAGCGATTTCTCCACGGTTGGCTATGAGAATTTTGCGAAAAAGGGGTGCCGTTGCGGTCATGTTATTTTAAATTTCAATCATGAAAAGAGGTTCGCCAAACTCAACTGGCTGACCATTTTCCACTAATACTGATTTAATTTTACCAGGGAACTCTGCATCTATTTCATTCATCAGCTTCATGGCTTCAATAATACAGAGTACATCACCTCTTTTAATCACCTGACCTTCACGAGCATAGGGATCAGACTCTGGAGAGGCGGCGCGATAGAATGTCCCTACAAAGGGAGAAAGAACTTGTTTTTCATTGGAAGCTGCAGCAACTGGACCAGCAGGCAAAACCGTTACTGAAGTTGACGAACCTGTCGAACCTGGAGATTTAGACTGTGCCTTACCGTCGATCTCCATTCCTCTTTCAGGAGCAAAGCTGCCTCGATTAGAAATGCCATAAGGGTGCGAATGGCCTGAACCACTTTCTACACCCGGGGCATAAGCAAGGGCATGCCGAGTCTTTAACTTGAGGCGTTCACCCTTGTTTTCCCACTCTAATTCAGCAATCTCATGTTTACCCATGAGATTCAAAACACTTTCCAGATGAGCTAAACGCGTCTGAGGGTTCTCGTCTTTTAAGCCCTTGGATCTGCTTTTTAAAGAGCCTGGTTTAACAATGGCCGCAACTGGCTTCTGAGAAGAGGGCCTCTTTGACTTGGCCACTTTACTTGTTCGCCTTTTCTACGTATTTTTTTTCGCGCGTATCCACCTTAATCATATCACCTTCTTTAATATGAAAAGGAACAGCAACAGTGGCCCCTGTCTCTAATTTTGCTGGCTTTGTGCCACCCGTGACGGTGTCACCTTTCGCAGAAGGCTCTGTTTCCACAACTTTCAAAACCACGAAAGTTGGCAAATCAACGCCGATTGGGCGCTCATTAAAATACATGATCTTAATGACTAAGTTTTCTTGAAGAAAATCCTTGCCAGACGCCAATTGCTCTTCAGTAAGTGCAACTTGATCGTAATTCGCCTGATTCATGAAATGGTAACCTGCTGCATCTTTATAAAGATACGCCATTTCCTTTTCTTCAGTGTTGGCCTGTTCAAGTTTATCACCCGAAGTAATAGTTCGTTCAAGAATATTTTGATTCAACATATTCTTCAACTTGGTACGAGTAAATGCTCGTCCCTTGCCAGGACTTACATGTTGAAAATCAATAATCTCGTACGGAATGCCGTCTAGTTCTACTTTGAGTCCTTTGCGAAACTGATTGGTAGCGTACATGCTTCATAGGTAACCGAGATGGACAATAGAGTCAACTCAGGAGGAGGGCCGACCCAAATCCTTTAGCTCACTACGTGTACGATAACGCTCTACCTTTTGAAGAAGCTTTTGCAACATTTCGATCCGTCTAATCTTTTTCGCACGCACAGTATCAGGATCCCCTCCAAGGGCCTGATTTGCCGAACGGACATCAAACTGTGGCAAAGGAGTAGGATTAGAATCAGTCCTCAGGGACAATGACCCTTTCTCATAGGCCTGAGATTCCAATTCTTGAACTAATTGCGCAGTTTCTAAGTCCTGAGGAGAAAAATAGAGCAGCATCTTATAGGCACCTAAGGCAGGCCCAACCTCACCTAATATCAAATAGGACTCGGCTAAAAGCCTTTGAGCAACAAGATTATCTGGGATATCCTGCACAATTACCGAGAGCTCATCAATAACTTCCTGAAATTGCCTTTGATCAAACAAAGCCCTGGCGAGCGCGACTCGCCCCCCCATAAAGTTAGGATGGACCTTTGTACCCTCTCTTGCGATCTTAACCGCTTCATTAATCAATCCTGCTTTGCGGTAGGCTTCGGCCAAGGGCGCAAAAACCCGTGACGATGGGTCATCCTGATATTTCTTAAGATACTTATAGATAATGGGATGATGCGGAGGTTTTGCCATTATCCAGCTAAGCCTGATTCACGAGCGTTTAAAATACGGGGAGTGATAAAAATAAAGAGTTCCGATCGATTGGTACTCTCATTTTCGCTTCCGAAAAGTGCCCCAATGATAGGTATTTTCCTCAAAATTGGAAATCCAGAAGATGTATGGTCGGTCTGCATGGTATAGATTCCACCAATAACTAAAGTAGACCCACTCTCGACAAGGACGGTCGTTTTGATATTTCGAGTACCGATTCCACCTAGCCCGCTACCCAAATTCACCGGAACATCCTTAGAAACACTGAGTTCCATCAATACACTGCCATCATTGGTCACTATGGGCTTAACCTGCAAACTAACATTAGCGCTTTGAACAGTATTAGCAGGAACCGTGATTCCATTTTGGGTTGTTGTACCCGGCACAAGGACTGGCGTGCCTTCTATAATATTTGCGCTTTCTTTGTTTAAAACGACTGTCTTGGGAGAAGACACTATTTTTAACTGATTTTCACTTTCGCCCCAACTCAAAACGGCGTTCAATCGACTTATCCCAGGCAAAAAGCTGACGCTCGGAGATAAACCAAATGTGCCATTGAGCGAACCAGCCGCATTACTAAGACTAGTAATTGCGGATCCAGCCGAAAATACACCAGGGGAACCGATGAGAGGGTCCAAGGGATTGGCACCCGCAAAGCTTCCAAACGCGGATGTATCACCGGTCCCCCCGAAACCTAAGCTCCCCGTAAGGGACTTAGAAAAGCCTTCAGTCGCCTCTATGACTTTCGCTTCAATCATAACTTGGGGCGTTTGAGTATCGAGAATTTCAATCAGTTTTCTCATTCGATCGAGATTTTCCATCGTATCTCGAACTACGATACTATTAGTCCGTTCGTCTAACTGCACGATACTAGAATCTAGGCTCCCTGTAGCACCGCCAGGTCCACTGATGCCGCCCCCTCCTGGGGACGACGCTCCCCCACTTGCAAACTTAGACAAAAGACCTTGAAGGTCCGCTAAACGCGCGTAACTAACGGGGAAAACTCTGGTTATGCGTGGCATCGCGGCCTGGGCAGCTTTCGATGCAGAAAGTTCAGCTGACTTCTCTGCGGTTAAGTTCGCAAGAGTTCCTACACGTAAAATATTATTTGATCGATCTGCTCCCAGATGCATCGTATGAAGAACAACGTCCAACGCTTGGTCCCATGGTACGTCTACTAGCGAGAGGGTAATTTTTCCCTTCACATCATCCCCAATGATTACATTGAATCCGCTCGCTTCCCCGATAAGCCTGAGCACATCTTCTACATCCCCATCCCTGATTTGAAGGGTAACGGGCTTTCCACTAAATTTTTGTGCTTCCTTATTTTGAATAAATTCGTCCAAAGGTCCTTTAGGACCCTGGTTTGAAGCCGAACTGGAACCGCTTTCTTTGGGGTTCGGGACAACAATTTTAAGATTATTTTGACCTTGAGTGACATTAGCAGATCCAGGTTCTCTAAGTTGAATTACAACTCTTACTACTTCAGTCTGTCCCTGCACTTGATAAGGACTGATCATACTGACATTACTGTTAAAAGAAGAAGTATCAATCGCCTTCGAGGCTGACTCACCAATTGTCGCCCCCTTAATCTCTAAGATTACTTGCTTATCCTCCGCGTTTTCCTGTTTTTCAAAAACGATGGGGCCATCGGCTTCAATGGAAATTTCGGAGGGGCTAACGGCCCCACTGAAGTTAACGCCGGTTATGGCCACTGCGGCCTGGGCCCACGCGTGGAAAAAGAAAAAGAAACTTCCTGCGATTAAAATCGAACCTTTGCGCTGCGTCCTGCAACTCATAGAATCCTCCTGATTCATAATTTCTTACGTCTTAATGTGAACCTTGCTGCATCATTCCTGGCTGTCCTTGCATCATTCCTGGCTGTCCCTGCATCATTCCCGACTGCCCCCTACCTGATCCCTTCGACTTATCTGCCGATGCCATCTTGATCATACTATCCATATTTTCTACCTCCCCGATCGCATTGACAACCTTTTCCCGTATTTGAATTCCATCCGGGGCAATGCGATGTACAATCCCTCCAGAAACGCCAATCTTTGCCCTTTCGGACACAAAATAGGTCTTCCCATCGGGCGCTAAAAGCATCGCGCGGATATGTTTGGGGCCCGTCAAAACACCGACAAGTTTAAACTCACCTATTGGATACCTTTCCAAATCGGTCTTTGCCTCCGATACTTTGATCTCGGCCTCCGACATCTTAAACGGATCCCGAAGCTTATAGATAAACTCAGCTATAGACGTCGAAAAAAGCGCATCTATTTGAGCCACCGACAGCGGCCCGGCACCTAAAGTCCCTATGTCCTGAATCGTCTTTTGAAGCAAATTCGGGTCATTGTTCGAACCCATATTCGGTGTTGAACTGACCTCCGGAATCGGCATAGAAACGAGAGATTTTGGCGCTGTTGCCGGAGAATTTTTAGGCAGCTCTGTCGTGGAGCCCTCGCCATAGGCCGTGGATATCAAGAGCAACCCAATAAAGACAACACTCATGGTTCTGCCCCCGTTTGATGAGAATTGGGGGCTGGTGGCGCTGCTGGCATGGAAGGAGCTG
>JBDSKY010000511.1:0-4885 GCA_039916675.1 Bdellovibrionia bacterium | reverse complement strand
AACTATCATGGCGATTACAAAAAAACGGAAATACTGACTCGAAAGTTCTTAGATCAATTTGACCGCTACGAGATGAATAAAACCTTATCAGAAATGAAATCCTCCACGGTTGCCGTGGCAAAACAAGCAGGTAAGGTCATTATATCTCCGTACTACGGAGCCAAGTATTTAGTAAAACAAACTAAAGTGGGAGTTCATCGGTTCAATATTCATCAGGAATTGAATCGGGAGAAAAAGAACCTAAAATCCCGTTTAGGTACGAAACAGGGTCCAAATGAGTCCAAGAAGGCAGCATTTAAAGTTTCAAATAATCGAAAAAAATGGCGCTATCTTGCCGATGAAGACGTAAACAAACTTTACGGCGAAGCCTACGATAAGTATATTTCCAAACTGATTAAAGAAGATCAAGGTGGAATAAAAAATCTAGAGTCTATTCAAAAGGAGGCTACTTACCTTGCCGACCTCTTTGTTCGAAAATCAGCTGAGTTAAGAATTAAATTAAGAGAAATTATTGGCATTGAGGCCGAGCTCAGAAGCGTTAAGAAGAACCCTTCTAACTTGGAAATACTTTCCAATTCGAAATATGAGAGCTTAGTTCGCGACAAGTTAAAAACCGTGTTTGAAGACCCTGAGCACTATAACTTTACTCCAATCGAGTTTGATACGATGGCGACAAGAGTCCGTGAAATGATTCAAAATGAAACGGCTAGAAAATTAGGGCAAGAAAAATTAGAAGAAGCGAAAACAGAACTTGCATCCCTGGGACCGTCCTTCTCTCTCAGTGAAAGTGACCGATTCTATAAAGAAGAACTCTCACATGGAATTAGGTACACTAAAGCTATATTGAACAGTCATATTCCTATTACCGAAAATCATTTTCAAATAATAGAAAATGCTAGAAGAGCGGCAAACATCCAACTTGAAAAACTCGAAGCAAAACGTCGTGCCACTGATTCTACTCGAAAAGAGTCTTTCTGGAAAAATGAAGTAGAGCGACGCTATCAGGCAGCGAGACGCTCTGGCGCCATTGATGGAAGAATTAACAAATTGCTTGCCAAGAAACCTGAGAAATTTGAAATTCAAATGCAAGAATTTGCCAATAAATATGCTGTTCGTGGAGGAATGCCTTCTGTCCCTTACCACATTCTCCGAAAGGTCACGACTGATCTAGATCGCGGAAGATGGAACCCCGACAGGGGTGACTATACCCTGACAGAAGAACAAATTAAATTGGACACTGAACTCGAAGCCCAAGCCGCCTACTGCGAGTTTATTGAAGCACAAAATCGACCCGCAGTCGTTTCTTCGGACTTTAAAGGTGATGAATTGAAGAAAGGCGAAAGCGGGGAGGATGCATCCGTAGAAACGTCCAATGCAAAATCGAAAGAAACCTTTATAAAGAACTACGTATGTCTTCCCCCTGCTCCAGATTTGGAAACTTTCGATAAAATGGAACAATGCTTAATTTGTTTTGAGCCTGTCAAATATGATTATAAGGCATTGAGCGACTTCTGCGATGTGGCACCTGAATATGACGTACTAATTCAAGTTCCCGGGGATATTGAGGCCCACCGTCTGACCTCCTGTGGACACCTGATCCATAAGGATTGCCTGGAAGGCCTCCAGATCAACCGAGGGTTAGCCATCTATAAGTGCCCCAAATGTCCAAAACAGATTCCATTTCATGAACTTGACTCGTATCAGAGGATTCAGAAACACGGCTTCTGCTTAGATAGCGATTAAGCGCGACTTAAATTCGCCGCCTCAAGGGCGTCTGCCTCGTGAAATTGCAGTTGCACTTATCTGACCAATTCTGTATACATTCTCAGCTTTGAAATGGACGATATAGGCCAAATTCTAGAAAGGGACAAAAGACATGCCTTCATTTGACGTATCCTCAGACATCGATTGGCAAGAGTTTGATAATGCTGTCAATCAAGCCGTGAAAGAACTTGCCCAACGGTATGATTTTAAAGGCGTTAAGTCTGAAATCAAGCTCGACCAGAAAGAGAAGAACGTTACACTTTGGTGCAGTGAAGAAGCCAAACTTGATGCCCTGAATGACATTTTCCAAAGTAAGCTCATCAAGCGCGGGATTTCTCTTCTGTCCCTGGACTACCAAACGCAGGAATCTGCTTTCGGTGGAAGCGTTAGACAAGTTGTTTTAGTCCAAGCTGGCGTTTCCAAAGAGAAAGGCAAAGAGATTATTGCCGCCATCAAGGAAAGTAAGCTAAAAGTTCAAGCACAGATTCAAGACGAAAAAGTGCGAGTCACTGGCAAGAACCGGGACGATCTACAAGATGCGATCGCCATGCTCAAAAGCCAGCAAGATCAAATTAAAGTCCCCATGCAATTCGGAAATTTTAGAGAATAGGAATTTATGTCAGGTAGTATAGCAAGTATCCCTCAGGCCCCCGTCTCACAACCCTTCGCCAAGGCTCCTGTCTACTTTGTTAGTTTAGGATGTCCGAAGAACTTGGTGGATTCCCAAGTGATGCTGGGACTTTTGGAGAAAGAACGCTATTCGATTACCCAAGAGCCAAACGAAGCTGAAGTGATTATCGTAAATACTTGCTCGTTTATTCAAGCATCTAAGGAAGAATCTATCGAAACTATTCTTGAGATGGCCCAGCTCAAACAGAGCGCCAAATGTAAAGTATTGGTAGCTTCAGGATGCCTGACTCAGCGTTATTCCAAAGATCTTGAAAAAGAAATGCCGGAAGTGGATCTATTCATCGGCACCGGGCAATATCAGCGAATCACCGAACTTCTAAGCGCTCATGGCAAAGCGTTGGAACTAGGTGCTCCTCTTCCGCAAAGATCTTATGTGGATCAACCTGCTTTTATTCATACGGAGAAAGATCACCGCGTTCACACGGGTCCTACCTACTCCGCTTTTTTAAAACTATCGGAAGGCTGTAACCGCCGTTGCGCATTCTGCATTATTCCTAAGCTCAGAGGCAATGTCAGGTCTCGTACCGTTGATTCCTTAGTGATTGAAGCGAGGGACATGGCCAATAGGGGTGTTCGCGAGCTTAACTTAGTTGCCCAGGATTTGACTGAATACGGCATGGAATGGAAATATAAGGAACGCTTAGAAACACTTCTACCGGCCCTTTGCAAAGTCGATGGCGTTGACTGGATTAGACTCCACTATGTCTATCCTGACCAATTCTCAGATGAGCTGGTTGCACTTGTGGCCAACGAGCCCAAGATTGTAAAGTATTTGGATATGCCTATTCAGCATACTTCCGACCGTGTTCTTCAAACAATGAATCGTAGACTTACAAAAGCCAAACTCTTCGATCTCGTTGCTAAGCTAAGAGCTAAGATTCCTGGAATAGTCTTCAGAACATCCATTATTGTAGGATTTCCTGGTGAATCCGAAGCTGAATTCGAAGAACTTTGCCATGATCTGGAAACACTTAATTTAGATCACGTTGGTGTCTTTCGCTATTCGAAAGAAGAAGGCACTAAAGCCGCTGAGATGCCAGGTCAAATTCACCCAGGGACAAAACGAAGAAGGGCCAAAACCCTTATAGAAATTCTTCAACGCCAATCCCTTGAAAATCATAAAAAATATGTCGGTCAAACCGTGCAAGTTTTAATTGAAGGCCCTAGCACAGAGACTGACCTCCTTCTTCAAGGTCGTATGTCTACACAAGCTCAAGAAATTGATGGCCATGTCTTGATTAACGACACTTCCGCTACTGATGAGAAGCTTAGCCCAGGCGATCTCGTCGAAGTGGAAATCAGCGAAGCACTCCCCCATGATCTTGTCGGACGTGTACTTCGAGTTTGCTCCAGAAATAGAACTCCAAGTTCAAAAGCAGCAGCCGAAACCGCTGATACTTTTGCTGATATTACGATCGAACCCAGTAATAAGAATTTGACGAGAAGTTATCCGAATCATTAATGGAATTGCACGAACTTCTTATTGAAAGCTCAAAACAGGAAGGGTTCCCTCTCGCCGGAGTAGTCGATATTGACTTAGTCCTTTCCGACCCGGCCAACCGTTTTCAGCAGCATCTTTTACATTTTGATAAATGGATTGAGGCTGGATACGCCGGCTCAATGGAATACCTAATACGAGGCCGAGACCGAAGGTCAGATCCCAGATTAGTATTCCCTCAAGCGCAAAGTGTACTTTCCGTTGCAATCCCTTACCCGAGAAAACCAGCCGGCGCTTCGAACGAAAGCCAAGGCCCTAAATATGCTCGCTATCTGCAGGGCCAGGACTACCATTTAGAAATTGCTGAAAAATTAGAGCGCGTCATGAGGGCTACCAAGGCACTTTGGGAAGCCTCTAACGCCACCGCCCCTTCTCTCCCTCTTGAATGGAAAATTTGCGTAGATACAAGCGCCGTACTGGAAAGGACCTGGGCCGCTTTAGCGGGCTTGGGCTGGATCGGAAAAACACTCTCCTGATTCATCCACAGCATGGAAGTTACCTTTTCTTAGCCGAAGTTCTCCTTAGTCTTAAAACTGGAAAAGGTCCGGCTCTCCTTCCCAATTTATGTGGGAATTGCACAAGATGCCTCAACGCCTGCCCAACAGGCGCAATCGAAAAACCAGGAGTCCTTAATTCCAACCGCTGCGTTGCTTATCTCACATTGGAAAAAAGAGGCGAGCTTGCCTTGGATTCGGCCACTCAGAACAAATTAGGAACCTGGGTCGCCGGTTGCGATATCTGCCAAGAAGTATGTCCTTTTAACTTTAAACCCACTCGAAGAGAGTTAGCCGAAGAAGCCTGCTCAATAACACAGCCAAACGCTACCCTACTCAATCAGTGGCGGGAGCTTCTGTTAGAAACTCCCGAACAATACAAAGCCCGTGTCCGGAACTCCGCGATGAAACGGGTGAAGCCCGCTCAGTTCAGCCGTAA
>JBDSKY010000510.1:0-5032 GCA_039916675.1 Bdellovibrionia bacterium | reverse complement strand
GATAAGATTATCTAGCTGCCGAGCTCCGATCCGCATTCCTCCAACGCCTCCTTGACGCAAGCTGAGAGTTCGGACGGCGAGCTCGATGATTGCATTGACGTCGCGTAGGTCTTCTTTTAGAGAATTTTTTATGACGTATTGGTGAGTGTCTGCCTGTTGTTTTCGCCCCGTGGATTCAATTTCTCGTAGGAGCCATTCAGCGGCAATGGGATCTATTTCTTCTACGTTTCGGATAGTTTCCCTATACCGAGCAATGCTTGGTTCGGATGTGTCTCCGAATGCATTTTGTGTAAATGCTGTTGTCCGAGCAGAACCTGCTGCCTGAGCGGATTTGCCGCTTAAAACCGACTGAAAAAGTCCGATAATCACTAGACAAGTAGAAATACATCCTTTTTTGAACATGCCGCGTCAATAACACGTTGTCCTATAAATGGGCAGCCCCAAGATGTTTTTTCCGCTCCCTTGCCTCAGCAGCCACAATCGTGTTTTGAAGCAGTATTGTGATTGTCATAGGGCCAACTCCTCCCGGTACTGGAGTAATAGCCGATACCACAGGCAATACGTCTTCATAAAGGACATCGCCTGCAAGTTTACCCTGTTCGTTCCGATGCATCCCCACATCGATAACGACAGCGCCAGGTCGAATATAAGTTCTGTCGATAAGACCCATTTTACCAGCAGCGACAATCAATATCTCTGCTTGTAAAGTCATGCTGCGAAGGTCAGGTGTCTTGCTATGACAATGGAGAACCGTTGCGTCAGCCTTAAGTAAAAGAGCAGCCATGGGTTTCCCCACGATAGAGCTTCTCCCGATGACACACGCAATCTTTCCTGCAGGGTTAATTTTATAGTAATCGAGCAGGGCCATGACACCAGCGGGCGTACAAGGTTGAAAACTTGGAAGGTCCAAAAAAAGTCTGCCGGCATTTATAGGATGGAAAGCGTCGACATCCTTCTCGGGTGCCACCCAATAGAGAACCTCAGATTCACGAAATCCTTTGGGCAGCGGTCGTTGAATCAAAATTCCGTCCACTCCTGGGTCTTGGTTGAGCCCATCGATAATTACTTTCACATCCTGAGGCGTGGCTGACGCTGGTAAGGTAATAGTCTTGGATTCAAATCCCAAATTTCGAGCTGTCTCGTTCTTCTTTGTCGTATAAATGACGCTCGCCGGATCGTTTCCCACTAGGACGACAACGAGAGTCGGAACTCGCTTATACTTCTGGATAAAGACTTCAGTGCGGGTTCGAATATTGATTTGGATAGACTCGGCAACGGGTTTCGCTAAGAGCTTCTGCATTTCGGGTCTATATCACTTCCGGCAAAATTTGCCACTTTACCCAGCAAAATTTGCCGTTTCTACCTAGGTTCAATCTGAGTTTCTTCGAAAGTCCTATAAAACTATTCAAGATTAATTTAGGAACGGAACTTGCTTCTTACACCTTCGCAAGACATTCTCATCTGAGAACCCTAACTAGGATGGCTAGGGGAAAGGTCTTGGGGAGACCTCCACCATGGGGACTGGAATGTGGACGGCGGCATCGGGAGCAGCGGCACAAGCTCTGAATCTCGATACTATTGCGAATAATCTCGCCAATACTGACTCTCCCGCATTCAAGAAGGATGTCACTACTTTCAAAGAATACCTTACTAACGTCGAGCGAGAACACCAACCAGGCGATATTCCCCGTGGGCCGATCAAAGACAAGGATCTGTACCCATTGGATGGGAAAGATCAAGCTTTTGTAGTCGTAGATGGCACTCAAACAATTCATAAGCAAGGCCCTTTGCGGGTCACTCAGAGACAGCTCGATGTCGCCTTAGAGGGGCCGGGATTTCTGGAAGTGAGTACTCCTCAAGGAATTAGGTATTCTCGGCAAGGAAGCCTGAAGATGGCAGCCGACGGCCGTCTTGTAAACAGCGAAGGTTATCCTGTCCTCGGCACTGTGCCAGATCCGCAGTCTGGTGGGGCTGTGGGAATTTCGGCTGCTCAGATTCCAGGGGGTCCAGGGGGAACCATGTCGAACGTAGCAGGTCGTTACGTGAATTTACGGGACCGCGGGAGCTATTTAACGATTTCCGATCAAGGAGAAATTTTTGATCGTGACGAACTTGTGGCAAAATTAAGTGTCGTGGAGTTTAAAAATTTAAACAAATTGAAAAAAAGCGGGGCACAACTTTTTGAAAACAAGGATCCTGCAAATCCTATCAAGCCAGCCAAGACTATGGTTCGCCAAGGAGTCCTTGAGGGCTCCAACGTAAATCCGATCGAAGAAATGACCAATTTAATCAACGCGAACCGACTCTTCGAGCAGGATCTAAAGTCACTCAAAACTTACGGAGAACTTATGGGAAAAGAAGCTAATGAGGTAGGCAAATTATGATTAGAGCCCTTTCTACAGCTGCAACTGGACTCGAAGCCCAGCAAGCCAAAATAGCAAATATTGCCAATGATCTCGCAAACGTGAATACCGATGGTTATAAAAGAACTAATACAGAATTTCACGAACTCATGTACGAGACCTTGAAGGAACCGGGGGGCTCACTGGGTGCCAGTAGTCAATCTCCGGTGGGCGTGCAGGTAGGTATGGGAGTCCGAGTGGGAGCTGCTCACAAAAACTTCGAGCAAGGCCCTGCAAAAACGACAGGGAATCCTTTTGATTTCATGATTGAGGGTCCAGGGTTCTTCCCCGTGATTACTCCGCAGGGTGAAGTAGCCTATACTCGCGCGGGAGCATTCCATTTAGATTCCCAGGGGATCCTGCAGCTGACAGGGGGGCATAAATTAGTTCCCCAGATTACTATGCCAAATGGAATTACAAATATCAGTGTCTCTCACTCTGGCGAGTTCAGTGCCACCATGCCTGGCGGCGCAACCGCTGTCTTAGGGCAGCTGCAATTGGTCAACTTTCAAAATCCAGAAGGACTAGTCGCAATCGGCGAAGGTCTATATAAAATATCTCCTGCTAGCGGTGGGCCTGTGCAGGCACTGCCAGGAGAGAATGGAATGGGCTTTGTTCAGCAGGGAGAATTAGAAGGGTCCAACACGAATGTTACGAATAGTATGGTGGATATGATTCAAACACAACGTGGTTATGAAATGGGGACTAAAGTCATGGGAGTCGTCGATCAAATGTTGGGTGCAACGGTCAATATAAAATAGAAAAGATTTAAATGAAAAAAAATGAAGTGATCCGCCCTAGTTCGGTTCGATTTTTCCTTCCTGTTCTCGGGATTTTTGCGTCCATTTTTGTTTACACGTCTATATGTTTCGGCGCAGATGATCCTGCTGTTTTGACTGAGCTAAAGAAACAGATTTCAGAAAGTTATGGGGCAGCCGAAGTCAAGTTTTCAGGACCCATAGATTGGATTAAGCAAACACCGGGTAAGAAGGGCAAATCTGTCCAAATTCTTAACGATAACGCGCGTGGCGAACTTCGGTTCTCGGTGGCCGGTACAAAAGGGGAATACTCCGAAGGCTCCCTAGCTTTTTCAGCCTGGATACCGGCAAGAATTGCCGTGAAGCGTGTTCATCCGGGAGAACTTTTAAGAAACGAATGGTTTGTTACTCAAAAGGTGAAGATATCCACCGGTACGGCCCGAGAATTTCGTGGCGTCCTTCTGCCGTCAGATAACGAAATCTCGAAGCTCGAATCAGTGCAAACTATAATGGAAGGTCAGTTTCTGACTAGTTCCGCCGTTCGTAATGTGCCGGATGTCCGTCGCGGGGATTCTGTACGAATTCATTTACTTAATGAGGGTCTAATACTTAGCACCCCAGGGGTGGCCCAGGAACCTGGGTATCTAAATCGCCAGATACGAGTGCTCACCAGTAAAACAAAAAGAGAGTTATTAGGGCAACTTCAGCCTGAAGGCATTGTTGAGGTGAAGTTATGACGGGTCGTGGGGTTAAATTATAATGTATAAAAAAGTTGGCGAGACCGGTATAATTCTAGTTATCTTGTTAACGTGTGGCTGTTCAAAATTTTTTGCTGATCTTCGTACAGGCCTGACTGACTCCGAGGTGACGGAGAACTCCGATGACCAAGATAAAGGAAGAAATAGAAAACGCGTTACAAGAGAAGATTTTATAGATCACTCCCAGGAAGAAGGCTCTCTTTGGGCCTCTAGTGGACAAACTAACTATTATTTTACGAAAAACAAGGTTCGTAGCGCGGGTGATATTGTAACGGTTAAAATAGAAAATGACCTTTACCGGGGCATCAACGCAGAGATTAAAAAGTCCCTCAGTCCAGACGAAAAGATGAATGAACTGATGGAAGCCAAAGAACTTCTTCGCGAAAAACTCCTGAAACTAACGGACACTACTGGAACTAGCAAGGACCGCTTGAGTACTTCTGCAGCATCACCTGAAAAGCCAGGCGAATCACCGCCGGCAGACGCTGGGAGTGCTGCGTCTGGGACGAAAGTCCCTGTAGTTTTGACGGCAGCAGAAGCAGAAAAACAACTGATGCAATTGTCGATGTCTGAGCTGGACATCTCTCCCAATCTTGAAATTAAGAATGGCGATATGATGATGGGAGAAATTGTAGGGCGTTATCCGAATGGAAATTATAAAATCAGAGCTAGTAAAAGGGTTCTCTATAAAAAAGGTCAAGCTAGAGACGTAGTGCTATATGCGATCGTAAAAGCAGCCGATCTTATTGAAGATACGGATGTGGTAAACTCAGGAAAACTCTATGATTATCAGGTCGAAGTGGCGCACTGAAGTAGTCAGTTTAGTCGCCTTATTTATATTAATTTTACTTACGGTGGTTCTGTTTCCACGCCTAAGTCTTGCAGCCCGTCTGAAAGACATTGCTTCTGTTAAAGGGGTGCGAGAGAATATCTTGATAGGGTATGGGATAGCGGTGGGTTTGCGGGGAACCGGGGATTCTAGTACGGACATTACCAGTCAGTCTTTAACCAGGTTGTTTGGAAAATTGGGACTTGATATTCAAAATAATGCAAACGTGAAATCCAAAAATGCGGCCGCCGTAATTGTGACCGCAAAGCTTCCACCTTTCTCTCG
>JBDSKY010000509.1:0-4747 GCA_039916675.1 Bdellovibrionia bacterium | reverse complement strand
GGCGATCAAGTTGTCCGGGATCTTTTCTATGACGGTAACCCAAAAGCCGAACCTGGCGCCATTGTTTGTCGTGTCAGCCCATCTTTTCTGAGATTCGGTAATTTTGAGATATTAACTGCGAATGAGGAGTTTCCACTTTTAAAAGAACTAACTGATCTCCTGATCAAGGACCACTATCCGGAGCTGAGCTTAGACGATCCTGATGTTTACGGAAAGTTACTAGACGAAATAGCCCGACGTACTGCCCGCATGATCACACATTGGATGCGCGTCGGTTTTGTTCATGGAGTAATGAATACCGACAATATGTCCATACTAGGGCTTACTATTGATTATGGCCCCTATGGGTGGCTGGAGCCCTATGATCCGGACTGGACACCCAACACCACTGATGCCCAAGGGCGACGTTATTGTTTTGAAAATCAACCAGGAATTGCCCAGTGGAACCTTGCCCGTCTGTGCGAGGCATTTCTTCCACTTATTCCGGACGAAGCACGACTGCACAAATGCCTGGCAATTTATCAAACAACCTTTCAAGAATCTTATGCGCCAATGATCGCTCAGAAACTTGGCCTTAGCTCTGTCGATCAAGAGGACGATCTAAAACTTGTTCAAGACATGTTCCAGCTTCTTCAAGCGTATGAGACGGACTACACCCTTTTCTTCCGTGCCCTGTGCGATGGGTCTGTTGAGATGCAGGGTGAAGACTTTCTTAAGCTCATTTCACCTTCCTTTTATTCGACGGGGCCGCTTGAGGAGACCTTTCGTTTAAAGTGGATCCAATGGTCAGAGCGCTATTCGAGCAGGATTAGTCGAGAGGGCAAGAATGATAAAACCAGAAGCACTGAGATGAAAAAAATCAATCCAAAATATGTACTCAGAAACTACCTGGCGCAAAACGCTATTACTGCAACTGAAAAAGGAGATCTCTCTGTCTTGGAACGACTGATGCGAGTTTTGAAAACTCCCTACGACGATCTTCCCGGTGAGGAAGACTTGGCACAAAAACGTCCGGAATGGGCACGAAATGCTCCGGGCTGTTCTGCTTTGTCATGTTCATCTTAAACGTGCGCCCCCGACATTTTCTTTTTTAACGGTGCGCAATTAATGAAACTGCTTAATCAAGTAAGATCCGTTTGTCCTAATCGTACGAATCGAACTTATCCAATCAAAACTATTCATAAAGGTCCATTCAGCTACTGGAAAAATAAGGCTAGTAATTGGATTAAAGGCCGAGCAATCTTCCTCCCAAATCCAACTTAAGAATTCATTTAAGCTTTTGTTTTGACCATAAATTAATTCGAAATTAGAAATCCATTCCTTTAGTTCTATATAATGTTCTCGGAAAGTCTCTCCCGTCCACCTGGCTTCAAGGTTTCTAGAATGGCTCGACGCATATTTCAGAATCTCATTTCGTAATTCTGGAAATTCCCTTTGAAATTGATTTAGGGTGAAACTATTCAACTTTGCCACTGATTCGTCGTACTCGGACCGATTTTTCTGGACAAAATAACCATGACTTCCATACCAGCTTTGTCCCTTTTGAATGATCCGAAGAAGTGCCAGATCTGTAGTCACTCCATTTAGCTTGCACCGAACCTTGGATTCGTCCTCCAACTGCACCATAAATAGTCCACCCTCTTTGCCCATTGCATCCACTAGGTTTAACAAGAATGTCCCTTTGTGATTGGAAGGAAGAGGGCATCCAGGGACCTCCGTGTTAATCCAAGAAACGTATCCTTTTTTACCCTCGGGCAGAGCCTTCACTCTAAAATCAAAACAAACCTGGTCTTGACCTTGGATTTCAAAGGCTGCATAAAATTCATCACCCGCGACCTTCATTGGAAAAATATGACCTTGAAATTCAGCAAGGACTGTCCGGGAATCCGGCGCAACTGGACCCAGAGGCATAGAATGAAGCGACACTAAAACGTTATCCAGCCAGGTACCCGCAAAAGCGGCTTTCGATTGGAGAATCAAAAAAAACAAGGCTAACGCAATTTTAAAACGAGACTTTATAATCATCTATTTAGTTTCCTGGGTAATAACGCACTATTTCACTTCATTCGTGAAATGCTTTATAGCACCATTTATTACACAATGAAAATATTATCCTACAATAGATCAGCAACTAAAGATAAGTCTTGGAAACTTTTAAAGTTTTAGGCAGCCCTTCCGAGAAAAATCTCTTCTAGGCTGCCCTCCTAATCAATCAAATTTGTGATCAACAAGATCCTTTGCGTACTCGGCAGTATGTTCAGTAGTTTCAAAATTCATGATCCCACCGACATAATAAAACCCGTTCAAACCTTGCATACGCTCTAAGTTCTTATAAAACCCCCCTTGTAAGTCTTCGGTCTTTACGTAGGGGAAGTAATCCCACTTCTTCTGAGTCAAAACCCCATTAACTCGCCCACCTAGAGCCTCTATCTCTCTTTCCAAATTTGCTTCAAGTTCCTTAGCTCCTAAATTTTTGGTCGCCAGCTGATAGGTCACCCAGATATCAGTATCGGTATAACGATTTCCCAGCACGATCGGCCTTCCAATACTTTCTGATTTAATATTGTCTTGCAGGAAAAGTGTCTCACCTTTTGCTAGATCCTGCCCGTGAAAGACGGTTACCCAGTAGTCATATCCTTGAACTTTACTAAATAACTGTTCCTCTTCGACTGAAACATCCAATATTTTATTGAGTACGGGCAATGGCAGGGAACTCACCACCCGATCGAATACTTGTGTCTCCCCATTGATCGTCAACTCAATAATGGGTTTTCCAGCTTCGATTTTTCGTCGGATAGCTGTGACTGAAGCGCCGGTATGCACGTCTAGAGTTGCTGCCAATTTTGTCCAGATTTGCTGAAATCCACCCTCCACTGTTAGCAATCCTGCTTTATGGACACCGGGAAACTTACCCAACATGTCGTGTTTTACAACCCGGAGCATCATTCTCATCAACTTCATGATGTAAATCGCCGGTACTTCCTTGTAGTAGCCATACCCACAAGCGACAAAAAACGGCTCGAAAAGATCCGCAAGAGGTACGATTTTATTCTTGATCGCAAAGGCTTCAAAGTTTTCATAAAGATCGGGATGGACATCAGCAAAGCCGACATCCCATTCGGTGGCATACTTGTGTTTTAGAGAATTGAATTTCATGAGCGCGGACAGAACAGAACGCATGCGATGTTTATGCAAAAAATATTTTGTAAATTCTGTTTTCTTGCCATTCGGCTCCACAATAAGCTTAGGAATAATATAGTCTTTAAATGAAACGCCTACTTCTTTTGCAATATCCCGTACCACACTATAGTCACGAGAAATCCAGACTGCCCCTAATTCAAAATGGTGATTATCATAGTCGATCGAACTAACTTTACCCCCTACCTGGTCTTCCTTTTCAAATACGGTGACATTTTTGTAACCAGACTTTTTCAAAGACCGTGCTGCAGTGAGACCTGACACACCGCCGCCCAAAACCGCTATCCCAAGATTAAGATCAGCTGGTGCTGCCCAACTTCCCTCAGACTGCAGCATGGGAATCATGATCACTAATAGAACAAAAACCTTGTGGACAGGCCTAAAACAAAGACGATTCATAACTAAACCTCTTGATGATATTATTTCAATAATTGAATTCTACTTTCCGTTCCACTATGAAGTGAATACTTCCAAGGATGGAACGGCATAAAATAACAATGATGTTTTGACTATTTTTCTACTTACTATCTCCAAATACAACCAAGGTCGCATAGCAGAAAAAATCAGGGATTGCTACTTTTAGCGAGGCTAAACGTGTGGCAAAAAGAGAAGTTCTATCGGGACACCTTGGTGCGCTATCCCAAACATCATTCTATTGGGCTAAACTATTTCCTCTGCTGCCCTTACGAGAGGATGGATTTTCAGTAGGTTGTAGTTCACGTGGAGTGCCTGGAATGCTTTTTTGAGATTTTGCGGATGAAGAACCTGTAGAGTTTGTATAAGATTCCGAATTGGATGAAACGGTAGAGGCCACTTTATCCGCTTCAAGGACTCGATGGTATTTTTCAGTTTCAGCCTTGAAACGAGTTTCAATTTGAAGCTGAATCTTTTTAATCCCGCTGGATTCAGGACTATTTGAGGATCCTTCGACCTTCGCCCACGAATATCTTCTTGCAAGATGGGAAATTATTTTCAAGCGAAATCTCATGGGGTTTGGTGACATCTGACGAGAGTGCTCTTGAACAACTTTCATCATCTTCAAGGCTTCTTGGGAAGTTACTCGATTATTGACATCAGGATCGAGCATTCTAAAAAGTACGTATTCATAGGTAGACTGTAGTGGAGGATTAGCTGGATCAAAATGAATTCCGAAGATTTCGCCTAGAGATGGATAGTTGAGGAGCTTACTTGCAATCCGATACATGAGTGCCATTGTATTCCCCCCTAGTTTCGAATAGAAATCAGGCTCTTTTCCGTGCTCTAAATCGTAAAAAACGAGCCCCATGGCCCAAACGTCATTTTTTAAATTTTGATTTGACGGAGGCTTCCCCGATCCCCTGATGTATTCAGGAGACATATAGGCCACGGTACCACCAAAGGGTTTAAGGTTTTTGTTTTCGTCTGGATTCACAAGATCATAGGCTTCACCAAAATCGGCAATATGAGCATGAGGAAGTCGTTTGTCGTCATAGCTGATTAATATATTTGCAGGCTTAATATCACGGTGATGGACCCCTGCATGGTGCAGTGTACCTAGTCCTTCAAGGAG
>JBDSKY010000508.1:0-3611 GCA_039916675.1 Bdellovibrionia bacterium | reverse complement strand
GGTTTGAAAAAGGTTTAAATCGCGATAACTGTTAAGATCTACCCCCTCTAATACTTCTTCTCCATACTATCCAATGAACCAAAAACGTTCAAATGCATTCGTTGTAGAAGTCATAACTTTACCTACTTGCCAAAGTAGACAACCTATACTATTTGATACCGATCTAATCTATTGAGGTCGCAACATTGAAGATTCAACAGTACCGTCACCCGGATACAGGCAAAAAAAGCTGGATGGTTTTAGGAGATAACTTTCTACCTTTTCAGCCTGTTTGTGAATTTTTAGAGTTCCAAGAAAATGTGGGACGATCTCCTAATACGATCCGAGCCCACGCATTACGATTGAAGACATTATTGGAGTTTTTGAAGGAACGTAGAAAGAGCTGGCAAGATTTAGATCTTCAGCTGGCATCTGAGTTTGTATCATGGCTGAGGTTGCCAAACCCCAGCGTGGTTCCAATGTTTGAGTTTACTGCCAAGAGATTGGATTCAACGATTAATGCCTACGTGGGCTCGCTGTCGGTATTTGCTGAATATTGCGTGCAACGAGGACTAGGGTGCGAAAAATTGTCCCACTTTGTACTCAGGATAAATCCCTCAAAGCGTTACAAACCATTGCTGCACCACATTACGAAGGGAAAAGCCGTCAGGACTAGTCTTCTAAAAAAAAGGGTTCTGAAGAGGATTCCTCGCACGTTAAATCGGCCAGTGGTTTTAGATCTTATCCGTTCCTGTCGGACGTGGCGAGATCGTCTTCTATTAGGATTACTCTACCAAGGAGGCCTAAGAATCGGCCAGGTCTTGGGGCTTAGGCATTCAGATATCCATTCATGGGAAAATGCCGTGTTTGTTGAACCAAGAGACGATAACTCCAATGGAGCGCGAGCTAAAACAAAAGAAAGCTATAAAGTCGAGGTGCCCCAGGAACTCATGTCCGTATATACCCGGTACGTGCTTGATGAGTTTGGAGATATTCAGAGTGACTATGTGTTTGTAAATCTTTGGGGTGGAGATGTAGGAAGGCCCCTGACTTATTCGTCCGTCGTAAAGGTATTCAGAAGATTAAGTAATAAAGTCGGAACCAAGGTAACGCCTCATATGTTCCGGCACACCCATGCCACTGAATTATTGAAAGCGGGAATGAGAGCAGAAGTAGCGAGAAAACGGCTGGGTCATAAAGATGTCCAAACAACTTTAAACACCTATGAACATCTGTCATTTGACGACACTCAGGCGGAGTACCATCAGTTTCAAAAGAGCCTTTCGACTCAAATTGAAGCAATTTTGTCGGAGGAGTTATCAAAATGACGACAGCACCGAAGCCAAGATTAACTTGGACCGAAAAAAATGTAGATCAACTTGAAAAATTTCGACGTAAAAACCTCAGCCGTCGTTTAGATACTCAGATAGGATCTGTTCCAATTAGGCGGACATCAGTTTATGATCCGAAAAATCACGATCACCTGCTGTTAGACTCTATCATGCCGAAAGAGGAGGCTTCTGAGGTTACTTACCTAAATTTTGAAAGAATTCACCAGGCTTGGCTTAAAGAGTTAGTCATCAAGTTTATTCGACTACGTGCAACCCATCAATCAAGGGCGCAAATGAAAGCTCATTTACAAGGATTCCAATTCTTTTCAAAATCTCTTTTCGACAGTTCTCCACTTCGAGAGCCGAGTGACCTTTGTCGCAACGATGTCCTTAAGTTTATTGAGGCAATGACTCAGGCCAAACTTAAGACGCAGAGTAAGCGGATGTATTTAGGATCAATAAAGCAGCTCTTTGAAACCTGTGTTTTAGAAGGATGGGGAAATATTCAAGACAAGGTCTTTGTGTATTCCACCGACTATCCAAGGAAGCTGGAACATCTTCCTAAAGCTATTCCTGAAAAAACGATGGCTGATGTTGACCATATGATTTCAAAAATGCCGGTGCAGCTTGCAAGACAAATAGTGGTTTTAAGGGATACTGGAATGAGGACGTCTGAAATGCTCAGTCTGCCTCTTGACTGCCTGGTATATGATTCATCAAAAATAATTGGCTTAAAGTATATGATGTGGAAATTAAAGAAAGAGCATCAAATTCCAGTTTCCCAGGCTGTTATAGATTCAGTTATAAACCAAAAATCTGATTTGATCTTAGAAGCAAAAAAAAGAGGCAAGCCACTTCCAAAGTATCTCTTCCCTGCGCCAGATGGAGATCGCTACCATTCAGGTACATTTCGACTGAACCTACTAAGGTATGTTAAAAAGTATAATATCCGGGATGTAAACGGTGAGCTCTTTAATCTCCATCCGCATCGATTTAGGCATACCCTAGCTACCCGAATGATCAATAATGGGGTCCAGCAGCATGTGGTTCAGAAGATGTTGGGCCATGAAACACCCAACATGACGGCGGTATATGCGAAACTTAGCGATAAAACACTAAAAGTAGAGTTTGAGAAATATCAAGGACGACTCATCGATATTTATGGTCATGTTGTAGACGAAGCGACAAGTACTAACTCCGTCGATTTGAAGTGGCTAGCAAAGAATGTAAATGCCCAAGCGCTTCCCAATGGATATTGTGGCATCCCGGTTATTATGTCGGATTGTCCTACTGCTAATTCCTGCCTCACTTGCACCCATTTTCGAACAGATCAGAAATTTTTGCCACAGCATGAAGCCCAACTCGCCGAAACCAATAAAATCTTAGAAAATGCACAGACTAAGGGTTGGATTCGACAAATTGAAACCAACACTAAGGTCAGATTGAATCTTGAAAGAATTGTCACCACATTAAAAACTAGGCCAGAAGAGCCTGCTGGGGAATGAAAATGAGCCACACTAGAAATACCCTTGGACTTAAAGAAAATGCAAAAAATAAGTCTAAGAATACCGAAATAAAGGTTGAAACGGCCATTCGCCAAATGTTGAAAGACTGCAAGCCTATTACTTACAATTCTGTCGCTCGAGTTGCGGGAGTCTCTATTGCCTGGTGTTACAGAAACGAAAAATTTAGAGAAAGAATTGCCCTCCTAAGAGCAAAAACTGGTGTTCTACCAAAGTCTTTGGTTCCCCAAAGCGAGAGACTAACAAGTGCCTCAAAAGAGGCCCTTTTAGAGATGTTTAAGCGCCGAATAGCTGATCAAAACAAAGAAATTAGCGAACTCAGAAAGCAACTTGAAGTCGTATATGGCGAATTAAAAATTTATTCAAATATGAATAAACATGAAATAGAATCAAAAACTAAAACAAATTAGCGCCCACATTAAATACTCTGTAATCCATCTTAAAAAAAGTCACTTTTGAATGAATGTAATCATCTGCTCTATAAATGTATCAGAATAGAAAAGGCTTTAATCGCGATAAGTGTGATTATCGCGATTAAGGGGGGCGGTTATAATCGATTTGAGCATAGCCGCTGGTACTAGTCAGGTAATATTTGCTTTTTGCATATTTTGAACCCTTGGGTCCCGGTAGCTTGTTATTTTGCAGGAAAGTTGGAAGTTTCTTATTTTATCAAGCCGGTTTTCCCCAATCATTGCACTGTATCTAGGGCCATTTAGCTTGGGTTTTTTTCGATGTTTTTGTAAAGGTTTTTACTGTTTTTAACAGATGCTTTTCTGTA
>JBDSKY010000507.1:0-17370 GCA_039916675.1 Bdellovibrionia bacterium | reverse complement strand
GATGCATAAACGTGCCCAAGAAGGGATTGCCTACCTTCCTCAAGAAGCCTCGGTATTTCGTCAGATGACCGTTGAAGACAATATTCTATGCGTACTTGAAACGCTATCTCTGAGCCATCTCGAACGTCATCAAAGATTAGGACGATTACTAGATGAATTTAATATCAATGCTATCGCTAAGCAGAAAGCCTATACTCTGTCTGGTGGGGAGCGTCGACGAGTGGAGGTAGCACGCGCCTTGGCATTAAATCCGGTATTCCTTTTGCTAGATGAGCCGTTTGCAGGTATTGATCCACTGGCAGTGGCGGAAATACAAAGAATGATCCAATTGCTAAAGAAAAGAGGAATTGGAGTGTTAATTACAGATCATAACGTACGAGAAACATTAGAAATTTGCGATTTGGGTTATTTGCTAAGTGATGGTAAAATCTTAGAGAAGGGGACACCTCAAGAAATTTCGCAGAGTCGCGCTGCGAAAGAGACTTACCTGGGAGAGAATTTCCATATCTGATTTTTTTGGGCGTGAAGTTGGAAAGAAAAGTTCCGAAGAATTCCCAGGAAGTTTAAAGATATCAGAAATAGGATTCGGTAAAAGTCATAAAAAAAGGTAGAGAGATGGCACCATGGCATTAGAAATAAAACAAAGCCTTAGACTGAGCCAGCAACTAGTGATGACCCCTCAGCTTCAGCAAGCCATCAAGTTGCTTCAGCTGAATCGTATGGAACTGCAAGAAGTGGTCACGCAAGAAATGATGGAAAATCCCATCCTCGAAGAATTGGCCGAAACCCCTGAGGGTGAAAACCAACCAGCTTCCGAATTAAGCGAAGCTACCCCGGACCCAGAAGCAGAGCAGCTCCGCGATGAAGAATCCTTCATTAAGCCTCAACAGCAAGAAGAACAATTAGTCGCCCCCAAGGAAGATTTTAACTGGGAATCCTATGTGGAGGAGTTTAATTCTACCTCCAGCTCAACTCCCTCCATGCGTGAGATCAACGAGGAGCTTCCCAGCTTTGAAAATGTCCTGACGAAAACTACTTCCCTCGAAGACCATTTAGCCTGGCAATTGTCGATGATTTCGCTCACCGAACCAGAAAAAAAATTAGGCGAACTCATTATAGGAAACCTTTCAGACGACGGTTATTTCAACGCAAGCCTACCTGACATCGCTCTCGAGACTGGACTTGAATTAGAAGATGCTGAAGAAGTTTTAAAAATAGTGCAGAACTTCGACCCTGTCGGAGTCGGATCACGCAATTTGCAAGAATGCTTACTGATTCAAGCTAAATTTATGGTTCCAAGGCACCCGCTAGTGGAACAGATCATTACCAGTCACCTGGGAGATCTGGAAAGAAAGAATTATTCTGTTGTTGCCAAAACTCTGGGAATTCCCCTAGAAAAAGTAATAGAAGCCACACGCCTAATTCTGGAATTCGAACCTAAACCAGGAAGATCTTTCAACTCGGGCGATACCCAATATATCACTCCAGATATCTATGTTTATAAAGTAGCAGAGGAGTTCATGATCGTATTGAACGAAGACGGAATGCCTAAACTTCGTATTTCTCCCTATTACAAAAACATCCTGGCCTCCGCGCAAAAAGAGCAAAATAAAGTAACCAAAGAATATGTCCAAGAAAAACTGCGCTCCGCAGTTTGGTTGATTCGGTCGATTCATAATCGACAAAAGACTATCTATAAAGTAACTGACGCTATCGTACGCCGCCAAAGAGATTTCTTTGAGAAAGGCGTCCAGCATCTTAAGCCCATGATCCTCAAGGACGTGGCAAACGACATCGGTATGCACGAATCCACAATTTCTCGTGTAACCACAAATAAGTTCGTACACACCCCAGTGGGTATTTTTGAGCTAAAATACTTTTTTAATTCTAGCATCAATGCAGCCGACGGAACCGACTCCCTAGCCAGCGAAGCGGTTAAAGAAAAAATTAGGCAGATGATTCAAAAAGAAGATCAAAAAAATCCTCTCTCTGACCAAAAAATTGTGGAACTATTAAGGACTGGAAACATCGAGATTGCTCGACGTACAGTGGCTAAATACAGAGACATGCTTGGTATTTTATCTTCTGGAAAAAGGAAAAAAATCATATGAACCTAAATATAAGCTTTAAACATATCGAATCCGAAGAATTGATTAAAACATTCATTCAGGAGAAATCCGAAACACTTAAGCGATATTTCGACGGAAGAATCTCCGTGGCTTGGACCCTTTCCTCTGAAAAGCAAAACCGTATCGCCCACTGTCACCTAGTCGGCAATGAAATGGATTACTTCGGAGAAGGCTCCACCAATGATCTGAAGGCCTCAATTGGAATGGCCCTGGACAAGATTGAGAAACAACTGAGAAAACATAAGGAAATCGTGAAGGACCACCTCCACAAGAGCCGCCTCCCAACTACTTAATCCCTAAGCGGTTAGTTTAGGTCCAATCGCCCCTTTTAATATGCGGCAAAGAATCTATACTTGCGCTTCCCGTCAGAGAATGCTAAATCCCGATAACCGTGGATCGCTAGCTCAGTTGGTAGAGCAGCTGACTCTTAATCAGCGGGTCAATGGTTCGATCCCATTGCGATCCACCATTAATTTCAAAGGCTTGACAGCTTCGGTTGTCAGGCCTTTTTTGTTTGAGTCACCAATAAGTCACCACAAGGATATTGAGGTCCTAGGGTTTCTGGCGCCTTCGCTCGCTATAGATTATTTTTTTTTGGTGCAAGTTCTCGTTGACGATGATTAATAACTATCGACTTGCCCTTCTGGCTACTTTTTCCCCATTTTAGTTCGACTTCATATCCATCGACAGACACTAACTCCTGCAACCCGTCTACGTGCATATGTTTTGCCTTGAATTCAGAAATCAGTTTCACTTTGAGGCAAGCATCCTGAGCGGACTCTGCTGCGACAAAGAAGTTCGCATGGCCCTCATATAAACCTTCACAAATTTCGCTGTCATAGTAGCCACAGTGGACCAGATAGAGCTTCATATTTAACCTCTTTTTGTTGGATACCAGGAGCAGCGTACGACTACCAATCGATAGTTTTCATGATATCCATGCGCCATGCGCATAGATTCTAAATTGGAACTCACGTACTTGAAATATTTCTTTTTTGTAGCCAAGTCAGGTGGATTCTCCAAAGCCTCTCGGATTTTACATGTCCAACAGCCCTCTGTAAGCCGAGGCGTGCAAAACCTTGAGGATCAACTCGGAGTGCGGCTCTTTGAACGACGAGGAAAGACTGTTTTGATGACTCGTGCAGGTCGAATGATTTACTCTTCGTGTGAACGCATTTTTCAAGAAGCAATGAATATTCAGACGATTGCGGATTTGGAGGCTCACGAATATAAAGGGCCACTCAAATTTGCGGTTGCAAATCCTATTTCAACGTATTTAATTCCCCGTCTCTTGAAATCATATACAAAAAGCTATCCGGAGGTTTGGCCTCAAATTTTTGTAGGTTCGGCAAATGATCTCATGACACAAATTGCCGATGCCGATCTTGAATTTGGTCTATTCTTTTACGTACCCAGACTGTTACCCTCTCTCCAAATAACCTTGATCGAAAGGTTTCGCTTTCATCTGGTGATTGCAGCCCATTGCAAGACTGACTCTCATGTTAAGGAGCGCTTTATTGGGTCTAGGGAAATTGAAGATCCTCGCTCCAATCGTTTTCCAGCACTTGAAAAACTCAAGTTAAGTGTTCCCAACGCCAGGCTTGCAATTTCAACAAACGATATTGCAGCTCATCTGGAAATGGCTCTTTGTGGACTGGGTGTTACGATTCTTCCTGAATTCATGATTAAAGAGCACCTACAGAATGGGAGCTTGCTTGACCTCTACCCTAAAGATGAAATGCGATTCAGTCTTAAATTAGTCACAAGACGGCAATCGGTCCTTTCCGGCCCAGCTAAAGTATTTATAAAAGAGTTGAAAACTTTTGATGCAAACGCACCTTTTGTTCGGTCACCATGAAAGGAGGCCTGTCAGATTTGGTCAGGTAGACGGTAGTTTGTTGAAGCGCTTCCGAAAAGCCGATGATTCGATGGTGCTCAATCAAAGCGTTGCAACAAAACACCTTTGTCAGTGTTTCTATTTCCTCCCTAATAAACGAAACAGGAAGCTTGATAGCCACAACAGTTGCAATAAAAAACGCATTCTCACTCAGAGCCAGAATCGGAACTCCAAGATTGTCTAAAGAGAATGGAATATCTGGACTATAGCTATATGAACCATTCCAAGGAGGATCCAAGTATACTGCAAATACTGAGTCCCTTTTGCATTTTTTCAACCAGGAGAAGCTATCTCCAAGGCGAATTGAACATGCACCTGCCCGACAGGACTTCTGTAGATTATTCTTTGCAACATGAAAGGTAGTGAAGTCTCTTTCGATTGGAAGGCCCATGCCATTTGACCAGTACCCGCAAATAAATCTAGCACCTGGATTATCGGGCGGGGATGCATTTCCCGACGAAGCCTGGAAAGCGTAGTAGCGGTCTGAGAAGCTGAGGGCGATTCAGTGGCTTCAAAATATCCGCTGTGTGTGATCTGAAAACCTTTTTTCAGAGCTTGCTCTATTGGATATCCAAAAAACAACCTTTGATATTTAATTCCATAAAATCCGCTGATACTTTCATTCAACTTTCGAGCGTCAGAAGTTGAAAGAAGAATTGCCCTTTGCGCATCTGGAGAACTACTCAGATCAGTATAGCGCATTTTATGGACCTCTGAATGTTTCATTGAAAATTCCCCCGGTCTACCTTTCGAAGTTCCCTGCACAATAGATCTATACGACAATTGAGATAATTTCTGAAATTCATAGTTTTTATCGGATTGATACGTCATACGTATGGGTTGAATTTGATCACTCACGCTCTCATTTTTTCATGCTATTCATTCAACATGAATACGCAACGTTACAAAGTGATTGATCTTTCGACTTGGGAACGACGAAACACCTTCTTGTGCTTCAAAAATTTCGATTTTCCTATTTCTGTCATGGGTTGCGAACTAGACATCTCTGTGGCCCTGCCCTTCTGGAAAGAAAAAGGACTCTCGCCGTTTCTAAGTATGGTGTATGCAGTGTGCCGTGCTGCCAATAGTGTCCCAGCGTTTCGCCAGAGAATTCGTGATGAAACGGTTATCGAGTTTGAATGTATCCATGCCAGCTTCACGATACCAACAGGAGAGGACTCATTCGGTGTCAAAAGAGTAGAATTTAACCCACAGTTCCATGAGTTCTATAAAACCGCTAAAACCGCATCAGCCATAAATCTAGAGCTTCCCTCGAATAGCTTCCCTCACAATGGTATTTCGAATGATTATGAAAACCATCATGATCAATGGTTCTATCTTTCCTGTACCCCCTGGGTTCGTTTTACTCATGTTGTGCAGGCCACGGATAGGAGTATTTCTTCTATTCCCAGGATAATTTGGGGCAAATTCACACAAACTGGAGATCGAGTGCTTGTACCGTTCTCGGTGCAAACACATCACTCTCTGGTAGATGGGCGACATAAGATGAAGTTTTTTGACAGCCTTCAGACTTCGTTTGAAACTCCTGAAGATTTCTTTGTGTAGTAAATTTGAAATTTCGCTCCATTGGTTTTAAAATCGAGAGTCGAATTGCTAACTTTATATGTGAGCACGTTCACATCCTGAAAGGAGAAGAGATTCTATGAGCTCTCCCAAACAAATCCAAGCCAACCTTCCCGGCCTCGGGCAAACCAGTGAACTCAAGAACATAGGGGTCTTTCACCAGATCGCTTGGGTGAAATACTTCGTGTCCTTTGCTGAGTGCGAGCAAGCCTTCTTTATCTCTGGAAAGTGCAAGCTTCTCTAAAAGCAACGAGTTGATTTGGCGTTCCAATTCGCGGGTGGACCAACGGGCGCGGAGGCATTCTGCTTCGTAAAATGTACGAGCGTTTGGTTTATCGATCTTAGAAAGCAAGCGATAGTGAGTCCAACTCAATTCGGGACGCAGTGAGTTCCAATTTGGGAAAGCCTGATAAAAAGCCCGTATAAACCGCAGGTTGCGGTCGGAAAAACTCTTTCCGAACTCGTGCGCCAGGGTCCTTCCCAGAGTGACCAAAAGCTGGTCGCCATATCCTGCTCGAGAAGCCCCACGCTGCTCCTCCTCCACAATCTCTCGGCCGATTTCCCAATACGCCTGAACCATTGCGGCGTTCACAGCTTGATGCAGATGGACTTTTACCTCCCAGTGTGTATAAAAATAATGAGAGACTTTTAAATTCTAGTAAAATGCGAGAGTCCCGCGGACAAAAAAGAACCGTTCACTCTCAAATGAAGGATGAGATTCCCGTTCAATACTGAGGTGCCGGCGGAGTCAGTAAGTTCTTGTTTCACCATCGGCAGTTTTTCCATAAGTTTCGCCATGTTGTCGCCCGTTCTCATCTAGGTTACCAATTAGAATCGTTACGATCTAATGCCTTTAAAATCTCCCTCTTCATCTTTGAACACAAGGCTTCACCGAGGCCATTTTGTCTTCTATCGAAAAGTCCTCCGAAAGCATTAAATTGCCACCTACGGTATTGTAATGACGATCTTTAAGAGCTTCGAAAACGAACTTTACTTTTTTATCCTTTGTAACAACTTCTAGATTGAAAAGCGCAGAATGACGAGCTAAGTCCAGGAAACTACTCTTGAGATCAGTGCTTAAAGGAAGACCTCTTGAAGAATCTGAGTGTGTAGAATTTTTCTATATTCTTGATCTGAATGACTACTTTTCAATAGGTCTTCCGAGTTTCCGCAGACACTTGAATAGCCCTTCCACAGGTAGTTCTCCTTCAGCCTTCAAAACACCATTTTATGGGAATTTTTGCAGTCTTACACTTCCCTTCAATTATTGAGGGACAATGTCTTTCAAAAATAGCCTTCAGTTTTTTAAAAATTCTGAACTATTTATTCGAAATGTCCGCGCAAGCTTTACCCAAAAGCCAGCAATCTTACACTACATCGGCCACTCTCAATTCGGAACCACCTCGTTCAAAATCCAAAGTTATCATTTTAGACCTTTGCGAAAAGACGGGCCCCGAATAGGATTGAACAATGGTCCCTTTTTTGCCCAAGTTTGTGACAGACCTCTTTCAAGGTACTGTCCGAGATCCAGTGATCACTCTATCAGGCCGTTTGGACTTGGAACGTGACCCGCAAAGTCTCTTCCGTTTATTGGGTCAATTGTATAAACAATTGTCACTAAGCCCTTCAGACCAAGCGATCATTGATTTAAAAGATTGTGAATTTATCTACCCGGCGGTTGTACTTTTACTACTTGGCTTTAGAGAATCCTTAGGAGGGAATCCTCCTGCTTTAGCATTAAAGCTAGGCCAAGGAACCTCTATCCATGAGTTTCTAGAGTCAATCCATATCGGAGAATATTTCGATTTTCCAGAATTGCCAGTAGGACATGTGAAACAGTTCACTGACTCAACACTGGTGTCCCCTTTGCAAGAGGTCAGGGAAATAGGCGATACAGAAAGGTTGGCCACCAAACTTTTTGACCTTTTCCGAGGCTGGCAGGCAATGACACCAGCGGTAGCTGGTAGGACGGTAGATAGCTTTGCTGAGATCCTCCGTAATGTAAAACAACACAGTGGATCGAACTGTTTGCGGGTGTTAGGTCAAGCGTATCCAGAAAGCAAAAATCTCCGTTTCTGCTTCTACGACAATGGGATAGGAATCAAGTCTCACCTGACTCGACGTCCCTACGCACAAACACATGGAGTATTTCAATCTGAAGTGGCTGAGGTCCGTTTTCAAGAAATTGAAAGGCTGCCTGCCAATGCCGCCATAGAGGAAGCTGCCCGATATATGGTTTCTTCAACTGATTACGAGGACAATAGTGGTGCCGGTCTGGAGTTTCTTATTCGAGATCTCTCGCTGCCGATGGAGGGGAAAATTACAATTGTGTCGCAAGATGGGTATGTTAGATGGGAAAAAGGGGAAAAAGTTGATTCATTCGCGTTACCTTTTGAATTTCGAGGTACGCTAGTCTCAGTCACGGTCCATGCTGAACCTGGCACTAAACTGGCATTCCAGAGCGAAACAAGATAGAAGGTACAGTTCGATGGGAGCAAAACTCAAAATGAAAGATCTAGTGCCAGTCAAAAATGGAGTGGGAAATTTATCCGGCGAAGAGCATGCTCGAGACGTCTATGTTCGTATTGTTCAAGCCTTAGAGCGTGAAGGACAAGTGGATATGGATATGGGAGGAATTGAAAGCCTGTCGCCTTCCTTCGCCTATGAAGCATTCGGGAAATTAGTTGATCGATTTGGTCCAACAGTAAATAACAAGATACGATTTGAAAATGATCCATTGCACCTATCGATTCGTATTGTGCAGGCACTCGAACGTAGAAAGAGAGTGGTTGAAATAAACGCCAAAAACCGCTGAAAGTAGATTTTTCTTGGCTTTGAGGCCTTAAAATCCGCAAGCGTTGCTTCTGCATACTTTCAACCCAGAATTTTATATATTCTTCCAATTTCAAAGCATTAATATAAATGAACTGATCAGAACGAATCGGTTCCCCTAAGATTTTAAATCCGGATGCTCGAATGTTTTTCAAAAGTCCGGGCAATGAATCAATCCATCTACCAATAGGTTCTGCTATTTTAAGAAGGCCACCGGATCGAAGAACTCTATGTGATTATATTAAATAGTCAGCATAGTTTATACCCATTAATGAGAGTGGTTAGGGTTCTCCCAATCACTTGAAAACGTGGATGGCCTTCGCGCCCAACTCTATGGCTCCAGTGCTCTTCCTTCCGGGGACAGTCTGCTGAGCATTCTCAGCGAAGAGGACATTACAAGAAATGCGGACTATACACTTCCTGCCCTAGCGAAGATTAATGTACTATCCGACTCTTTTTACGCCACAGTGATTTCTATTATGAACAAAAAAATGTCCGGGACAGAGCCTCTGGAACTTCCGCCAGTATTTCAGCAGACCCTGACCGAGCTGGAGTCTATGATTGCAACTATAGATACCTTCTCAAAATCGCGAATTCCGATCGGTGAAGTGAAAGCAAAAGCAAAGGCCTGGAACCAAGAGCTCTACCGTGCTTTGAAATCCAAATTTTATTGATCCATTTGAACAAATGAGAAGTAATAATTTTTCTTGGAATATTCTTTTATCTATCTTCAGACATGAAGTTTGGAAGAATTTTTCTTAAACCTGAAGAATAATGTTTTCAAATCTGACGAGTTTGGCTAAACTTAATAAATAGGCAAAAATCACGACGGCCGGAAAAAAAGTAGCTAAGTAAATGGATCAAAAACGTGTAACATATAGCATTAAACATTCAATTAACTGATTAGCTAAATAGGAGTTACTCAATGAATAGAAGATTTATAGGATTACTAGTGAGCTTCTCTATGGTTGGCTGCGCTGCGGCCTCGCTTAAACCAGGTGCTGAGAAAATTAGAATTTCAAACCAAGAACCAAAAGATTGCAAATTTCTGGGAGAAATCAGTGGCAGTCAAGGCAACGCGATCGCAGGCGGGTGGACGAGCAATAGTAATCTCGAATTAGGTGCTCGCAATGAATTGAAGAATAAAGCACTTGATTTGGGTGCAAATGTTATTCAACTTCTGACGTCGGCAGACGGTTCTACCATGGGAAAATATGGCGGATCAAAAACAAGCCATAGCCTAATGGGGAACGCCTACTTCTGTAAAGAGTGAGAGCGTAAATTCTTTTTCAATCCTATTGTTCACTTTCTGAGGTAAGAGACGGAGGCGACCCTTTTTGTCCCTCACGCTGCAAGTCTTTCCAGCCTCTTTTGGGTAGAAGCCGCAACAGGCAGAGTGAAGTAAAAACTACTACCTTGGCCAACACTACTACTAACCCAGACCTCACCACCGTGTGCCTCTACAATCCTTTTAGCAATTGGCAGCCCCGTCCCTTTGTAGGCCGTGTCTTTTGCTTGCCAAAAACGATCAAAAATATGCGGTAAATGATCTTCCCGAATGCCGGGACCATTGTCTTGCACCAAGACTTGAACCCTACCTTCAACCTCCTTTGCCACGACTTTGATCACACCTCCTGCTTGGGAAATTTAATGGCGTTTCCTATGAAATTGGACAAGACTCTTGTAAGCAAAGCAGGATCCGCGTCAACCATCAGAGGTT
Source organism: Bdellovibrionia bacterium (assembly GCA_039916675.1). Taxonomy (GTDB): domain Bacteria; phylum Bdellovibrionota; class UBA1018; order UBA1018; family UBA1018; genus JBDSKY01. Next base: position 7,208 of record JBDSKY010000507.1, on the reverse strand, counting down.
CAGTTGCAGGAACTCTTTCTACAATCAAGGATTTTTCCTGTGCCTGGATTTTCCAGGCCTCAACCACCTCCTCTATCAATCGATCCAGCGGAAGCGTCTCTCGGGCAAGAGGCATTGCTTGGGCTTCAAGTCGTGTCACATCTAGTAAATCGTTTATCAGCCGCACCATGCGGTCTACGGAAACGTCAATCCGCTTTAACAACGTTAAAATGAGCTTAATTTTTTTTTCATCAATCATCGGTGATATTAACCGTTGAATAAGTTCCCTGCTGGTATTAATGGCAGTCAATGGGTTCTTTAACTCATGAGAGATTACACCCACGAGTTCATCCCGAGTTTGAATGGCTTCTTTTAGAGCTGTAATATCAAACATTGCGCCGACCATTCGTACCGGTCTACTGCGAAAGTCATGTACAATGTATCCGCGATCAATCACTTGAGAGTAACTCCCGTCACGACGGCGGAAGCGATATTGGCCTTCCCAATACTTTTGACCTCCATCAATCGCTCCATAAATTGTGGTCAATATTCGCTCAGAGTCCTCAGGATGAATTCTTTCCATCCACCAATCCGCCTTCATACCCACTTCCTTAGGGGAATATCCAAAGTGACTTTGCACACCTTTGTTCCAGGCAACTTCATTAGTAAGTAAGTTCCAATCCCAAACTGCATCCTGGGAAGCTTTCATAACCAGATTGGAAGTAATTCCAGTTTGTCGCATGGCTTCTTCAGCTCTTTTATGTTGAAGAAGTATAGAAATACCTGATAAAAACACCGTTGTTGCAGACCCCATAATAATTTTTGCGTAGGAGGTCCGGAGAAACCTCATGCTTTCTCATCTCCATGATTCATTGGGGAGCAATACTCTTTAACCTTTTTTAAAAACCCATCTAGCTCAATTGGTTTTTGAACAAAACCAACAGTCCCCATCAGGTGTGGAGCATTTGCAATGCCGGACACTACGTAGACCGGGATGCCTGCGAAGCGGCCTTCGCGTGACTTCGCTTCAAGGAATTCGCGCCCCGTCATAACGGGCATCAAAAGATCAAGGAGGATCAAACAAGGAGTAGCCATGGTGCGCAAGATATCGAGGGCCTCTTTTCCATTACTGGCAGAAAAGATTTGGAATCCCTCAAATTCCAAGAACATCTGTAAATTTTCTCTGATTTCCGGCTCATCTTCAACGATCAGTATTCTTCCGCTCTTACTCCCGGTCTTGCTTTCAACCATCTAGCTAAAGTCTTCAATCCATATGCCATGAGGTCGCCGTCTGCCTTGATTTTATTGGAGTCGCCAGCTTCTGCTAAAAAGATTGAACGGACATCCAGCTCAATTAACTTTGAAAAACAAACGAAATTTTTTCCGCCAATTTTTGAATAGCTTTCACCTCACGATTTTCCACCCGATACGCTAAACAGATATCATCCTCAAAAATAGGGGAACCCTCCAGCTGAACGAGCCTAGCCGAGGGATCGCGAGTCGCAACACGGCCTGGTAAGATTCCCATGCCCGCCCCACTTGCGACTAAGTGGGTAATAACCTCTAAACTAGACGAAGTTATTACGCGGCGGTATTTGATGACACTCTTCTTCATCTTTCTCATTAAATCCTGAGCTTCAAGTAAATCAGGATCGCAAATCAAAACCCCTTCCCCGGAAGTAGGGTCTTGGCTTTTCCTTTTGTCAGGACCTACCCAAAGGGACACTTTATCCTTACAAAGCTTTTTGATAATAAGATCGGGATGTTTCGTTGGATTTACTACAATCCCCATATCTAACTCCATGCTCACAACTGATTCTGTGATCCGTCGGGAAAGATCATGAACCAACTTGATTTCTAACCTCGGAAATTGATCCATCAAATCCGGCAATAATTTAGGCAAAGAATAGAGCGCTACAGAAGGATGACAACCCAAGCTATAAAAGCCTTGAATTTCCTTATGGGAGGAAAGTGTTTTTTCTTTAACTGACTCCCAGTTTTGGAGAAGGACCCTGGTTTGAGATAATAACTGCTTTCCGGCTTGAGTTAAAGACACTCCCTTCTTACTTCGGATGAGAAGCGGCACCCCGACAGAAAGCTCCAACCTTTGGATGGCGAGTGTCAACGAAGGCTGACTCATTCCTAATCTCTCTGCGGCACGGGAAAGATTCTGAGCAGTAGCTGCTTCGACAAAATAAACAAGGTCGCTGGCATTCGGTATCATAGGAACGACCTATCACACTCATGCAAACGGCGTATTATCTTCGTACTCAAAGTTCCGTTATCTTTTAACTCAGATAATCTTTTAACCTAGTCCATTCAAGGAGACACAAAATGGAAACAACAATGAATCGCAGAAAAATGATCAAGCTCGGCTTAGGTTCCGCAGGAGCTGTATTTTTCTCCTCTTCCTTACCTAAAGCAATCGCCTCCTCCTGCGGTATCACGCCTGCACAAACGTCGGGACCTTTCTTTCCGGGCGAGTCCGAATTTGATCTTAACAGTGATCTTACTCAGTTCTCAGGTCAAACCGCTCGACCCTTAGGAGAAATCATTTATATCAAAGGAAAAGTCCAAAATGAAAAATGCGAACCTATTGCAAGAGCCCAAATCGAAATTTGGCAAGCCTGTGCGAGTGGCCGTTATCAGCACCCTGCAGATGACAACCCTGCCCCTCTAGATCCTAATTTCAGATATTGGGGTGAAACGATGTCCAACGACCAGGGTGAATATCTTTTTAAAACTATTATACCTGGAGCTTATCCGGCCGCAGATGACTGGATTCGCCCTCCCCACATCCATTTCAAAGTGGCACGCTTAGGCTATCATGAGCTCACCACTCAAATGTATTTTAAAGGAAACATTTACAATGACGCCGATAAAATCTTGCGTGAAATTCCAGCATCCCATAGAGGATCGGTCGTGATTGAATTTAAAAAAATTCCCACTTCTCCAGAAGCAGGAGCCAAAGGAGGAACTTTCGATCTTACCTTAAAAGCAATTTCCTAAAGCGGGGAATCCAAATAAGATCTGGACACTATCAGGCTGACTTTTTCATTTGCTGAGGGATAAGTATTTTTTGTCCTGGGAAAATCAGATCTGCATTTTTAATTACTTCCCTATTCGCTTCAAAAATAAGCGGATATTTAGAGACGTCACCATAGAAACGCTGAGCTATTTTTGACAAAGTATCGCCTGATTGAATGATATAATACTGCGTACTATTGTAGCCATCCACCGCTTGCGGACTTGGAATGTGGACGGGGACTTTGACTCCGTCCACACTTACCGATTGAACTCCTTCAACATTCCCAGCCATGAGAACTGCTTTTTGCAAAGCTTCCGGAGATTGCGCCTCTCCTGACAGGTAGACGGTCGGATTTTTGTAATTTACCTTCAAATCCTTTATTCCAGGATTATTTGCCCGAATATGCTCCTCAATCTTGTGGCCAGCCTGCGCATCGTTCGAAAATAGCTTATGACCTGTATTTTTGACAAAATCAAACAAACCCATATTGATTCTCCAGTATAGATGTGGGGTTCTTAATAGCGAACGATTGCAATACTCGAGCCTAGCGCACTACATTTTTATGACTTTTTTGCTATTACGCACGATTTAATACACTAGTTTCTTGATATGTGGCATCGTTTCTATAGTGGAAGTTCACAAAAGAGTTCAATCAAACGCATCTTTGCGGATCCAGCACGCCTGCAACAAATCCTTTGGAATCTCATTTCGAATTCGATCAAATTTTCGTCTCAGAATGGTAAGATTTGGATCAGCCTAATTCGTGTTATGGACCCTTCCGGAGAACGAATTCAATTTGAAATCCGCGACAATGGAAAGGGCATAAAATCCGATTTTTTGCCCATTATCTTTGATCGCTTCACGCAAGCTGATAGCTCTAGCACAAGAGTCTATGGTGGGCTTGGGCTGGGTCTAGCGATCGTAAAAAAACTTGTGGAGATGCATGACGGAAATATCAAAGCAGAGAGCTCGGGTGAAGACAAAGGCGCGACATTTATCGTATCACTCCCAGTACAGCTCATAATAGCTAACACCATTCAGAGCGAGATTAATTCTAAGGCTATTACTTTGCTAGGTTTGAAAGTCCTGCTGGTTGATGACGAGGCAGACGCAAGGGAAGTCTTCACCATCATGTTACAGTCCTTTGGTGCAGAGGTAAAAACAGCGGGATCGGCCCAAGAAGCCTTAGCAATCGTCGAAGAGTATAAACCTGATGTTTTGGTTAGCGATATTGCAATGCCAGATGAAGATGGATGCAGCTTGATTAGTAAGATCAGGTCTCAAAAATCGAAGATCGGGCAAACTCCCGCTCTCGCGCTCACTGCCTATGCCAGGCGAGAAGATATAGAACGTGCGCATTTGGCTGGGTTCCAAGCCCATGTGGCCAAACCTATGGACGCCAATGTTCTGGCGCTGGCGATTTCAAAATTGGTGCGCTAGGTTAAAATTATGGTACTGGACTTAATTGATAAACCGACAGTTGAAATACGTCGGCTTGTCTTTGTAATCGCCATTTTCTGCATTATATCTGCGGGAGCCATGTTCAACTCTTGAACACTGGCCTCCATGTCTCAAACAATACGTATCGCAGGTGTCACTTAGATGTGCGCAAGAGGGAAACAAGGTTGCGACAGAGATTAAGAATAAGAATTTCCGCGTGTTCTTCATATTATCCTCAATATAAATCGGAATTTTCCGGAAGAACTTTAAAAAATCGCTAGAAATAAAAGGTAGTCTCAAAATGATGGGCAAAAGATGCCGTGGGTTGAATGACTTGCGAATAAGCATAATTGACTGAAAAAGACGGCATCATAATTCCTATTCCTGTTCCAAATCCATCTCCTCTTTGGCTTTGATAAGGGATGGCAGCATTACTGAAAGTCCCCAATCTTAAAAAGAAGTAATCAAAAAATGGATACTCAACTCCGAGCTCATAGCCCCAATTGGATTGAGAAAAGCTCGGCACCCAGAGCGGATCAAGATAAAGCTGAATAACAGAAAGATTAAACTTCGTACCAAGAGTAACCTCCCGGTAAAGACCCATAGCCTGTCCAGATTCCACTAAATTATCAATCATAAGAGCAGCTCGAAACCATTCATTAGCAATTCCAGACATTGAAAAATTTAAGTCGACCAAATTCGTTCCCAGTCCGTTGGCGGGTAGGACAATCTTAGTCCCAAACCCTATAGAAAACTGATCTGTAGACCCGATCGAAATCACAGCATTGATGTTTGACAAATTTTCCCGCTGCGTATAGCCGATTCCATATTGGACCTGGGACTCACGTGAACTTATCTGCGCTGCCAAGTTATAATTGTTTTTATAGCTATCATATGCGTCAAAAGGACCTGTCGATACTCCTACCGGGTAGGTTAGATAGTTTAGGCTCATAGCTCGCACAGGGATCATCGCTATGTAGGAAGGGTTCTGATAGATGGCGTCGGTCAATACCGGTGCAGCATGACCTGCTCCTCCTAGTGCACTAGTCCGGGAAGACTGAAAATCTGACGCCCAAACTAGAGGGGAGGATAAAGTTGGTATAAAATTAGCCAATCCTGCTAAGAACATAAGTGACCTAAAGGCAGATTTCAAAAAGTATTTCTCCATGATTTTATCTCTAATTACAGTATATCAAAATATTCATAAATCGCTCCCTTTTTGAGCTGTCATCAGAATGTCGGTTTTAAGTCCGGACATTAGAATCGGTTCGCTGATGCTAGGAAGTATCTGCGTCACGCTAAATAGACAAACTTAGGTTTTAAATGGTATTTAGCAGTACTTTTTTGTTAAGTGTTTAACTCTATGAATATTGCAAGCTCCGCAAATTTGCGATGCGAAAAAACCGTCGTTATTGTAGGCGCTGGATTCGCTGGTCTTAACGCCGCTCAAAAAATTTCTAAGAACCCGAAGGTTCATTTAATACTGATAGATCAGAAAAATCACCATCTCTTCCAACCTTTGCTCTATCAAGTTGCCACTGCAGGGTTAAGTCCAGGCGATATTGCGTCTCCTATTCGGGCTCAATTCTCAAATCGACCCAACACCGAAATTCGTCTTGGAAAGGTCGATATTGTAGACCTTGCTGGCAACTCAATTTCTGTGGCGGGCCTTAAAATTAAATATGATTATTTAATTTTGGCCTGCGGCGCCCTACACAGTTACTTTAAGCATCCAGAGTGGGAAGAATATGCCCCCGGATTGAAAACAATTGAACAAGCTACAGAAATGAGAAGAAGAATTCTTTTAGCCTTTGAATTGGCGGAAAATGAGATCGATCCAACCAAATTGAATTCCCTTCTCACATTTGTCATTGTTGGAGGCGGGCCGACAGGTGTGGAGTTGGCCGGAGCCATCGCAGACATTAGTCGAACGGTTCTCAAACAGGATTTTAGAAAAATTGATCCCACTAAAGCGAAAGTAATTTTATTAGAAGCAGGACCAAGAATCTTAACTTCATTTTCAAACAATCTTTCTGAAAAAGCAAAAAGGGATTTAGAAAACCTAGGGGTGGAGGTCAGAGTATCCACCCGAGTGGAGCAAATAAATCGAGATGGAGTATACCTGGCAAACTCCTTTATTCCCACTCACAATGCCTTTTGGGCGGCCGGCGTGCAAGCGGCCAAGCTCGATATACAACCTCCAGCTAAAACCGATGCCTCTGGCCGAATCAAAGTCGAACCCGACTTTTCAATTCCCGGATTTCCCAACGCCTATGTGGTTGGTGATATGGCTGCTTACCTTACTCCCGAAGGAAAAGGTTTGCCAGGAGTAGCACCGGCAGCAATTCAAGCAGGAAAATTTGTCGGAGCTGCTATTGTCAATGCAGTTTTAAACAAGAGCAAACCGATCTTCAAATATGCAGATAAAGGTCAAATGGCCACGATCGGTAAGAATAAAGCGATTGCACAAATTGGGCGGATAGAATTGACCGGCCGCCCCGCGTGGCTAGCCTGGCTTTTTGTTCATGTTTTTTTTCTAATTGGGGTGAAGAATAAGATTTCTGTAATCATTCTTTGGGCGTGGAGTTATCTTTTCTCCAAGCGCGGTGCCAGATTAATTACAGACAAGGATTGGAAAATAGAACATTGAGGAGTTACTTAACTGGCGCTACACAGAGATGAGGATGGGACCAAAGCTTTTCATGCGCTCCCGGTTTCATTTCTATCGACACTTGAACATCGGCCTTGCTCGAATAGTTAG
>JBDSKY010000506.1:0-3316 GCA_039916675.1 Bdellovibrionia bacterium | reverse complement strand
GATAAAGCCCAATTGCCAGACGCTCTGCCCGAACCCCCTTCTGTTCCCCCGGCACTTTGTTGTTCGAGTTCTTTAGGATCCGCAATGTGTGGTTGAAAAATGCGTTGGATTGGAGAATGATTGTCAGGGCGTCTCATCGTAGCCGCTGCGATAAAGATCAATAACGAAAGCACAGAACATACAAAAAGAATGGCGGGAAATTTGAGTTTTTGAAGTTCGGCGACGACCATATCACCATTTTCTACTCGTTCTATCTTTTCGGTTCTTTGAAAATTTTCTGAGCGGGTGTCAGATGACTTGGAATCACTTTTAGACGAATCGTTTGTGGACCTTTCATTGCGTTCGGATGCGGGCCCGCGCCCGCCTGACATTACATTTAATGAGGGGCTAGGAAATTTGAATGATTTGCCTGTGAGGGAAACGTGCTTATATGAATTTGTTTTAAGTCGAACCATCTCTAAGATGTTGTCTTGTTCCTCTTTGGGTAGATTGTCATCCATGAGGAGGGTAGCGGAAATCTCCTTTATTCTGATGACCGTATCTCCGTCTTGAATAAACTCTCCGGTAGATCCATATTGTGCTTCCTCTCCGTTGACGACTTCGGTCTGAAGATTGAAGTCTGCAAGGAGGCAATGGCTCTGACAAAATTCTCGAATTAGCGAGTCTGTTTTATTTTGAAAGTCTTTTGCAATCTTTTCTCTTAATTCTGAAATTTTTCCTTCTGAACCCTGGGGCATTGGAAAGTGAGTACTCTGAGAGTCGATTTTCACGGGGTATTCTAACGTATCTAAAAATTGTTGAAGCAGCTCTAGGAGTTTATTCCGTGATACGGGGCCTACTTTGTCATCAATCAAGAGTTTCACTGAAGCGGAAGCAGGAGCGTACTCGTTGGCATTCCTTAGTTCATCGTCAAAACCGGGGGAGAATTCTTGAGTAACCGCATGATCAATTTCTACATTTATATTCATGAGCCTGCAGGCTTCATGGCAATATTTATCTACGAGAGGCTCTAAGAGATGTCGAATTTGATTTTCTGCTGTTTTTTTCGCGATCTCTATAGCGTTAGGCGCTGCAAAGCTTAAAGGAGAGAGGGTAGAGATCAAAGCTATGGAAATGAAAAGATAGAATCTGTTATTTAGCTTCTTGATCATGGCGCACCTGCCGCTATGCTAGTGTTGCGTTTTCGATCAATAAAGCGTCGTAAGTCCGCATCTTTTGGATTGAATCTAAGAGACTGGTTCCATGCCTGCTGCGCAAGTTCTCTTTTGCCGAGACGATCCATAAGTGTACCTCTCATTTTATAGAGTGGGGCGTCTGTAGGATATTGTTTGATCATTTCGTCCGTCTCTACGAGGGCTACTTCGAAACGGTTCAAGCGGTAGAGTTGTTTTATGTGGTCGATTCCCCCTAGGTAACTGGAGCTAGCTTCAGGGGTACTGTCTTCGCTTGCGATTAGGCTGAGAGACTCTTCGATTTCGTGCCGTTTTTGTTCATCTGCAGGAAGTCCTTGTGAACGAGTATGTAAAAGCTCTCGGTCTGACAATGAAGGCGCCCGATTCTTATAGGAATCGTCTACCATACCAGTTGCATCAGAAGAGTGATTTTTTGCGGAGGCAGGCCCACGCTCTCCTCCTCGAAAAGTAGGGGAGAGGGGTAGCGCGAATTCTCCTAGTTTGCCCGCGTCGTTGGGTATTTCCAGTTCTAAGGTTCGATCACCCTGCTTGGTTCTTAGAATCATGTTTTGAGCAGTTTCAGATCCTGGTCGGTAATTTGAAAATGGACTAGCAATTCGAGTTGAGGGTGGTTTTGAATTGATCGCAAGGGCGCTGCTGAGACTCGCGCAGCGCACTTGAGTAATGCAGGTGAGTAAAGCTAATGTAGTCCAAACCTTTCGTTTCAAAATGATTTCACCTTTTTAACTAAAATAATACGCTCACTCCTAGTCCATACTCCAAACCTGTAACTGTACCTGGGGTCCCGAGGAATGAGTTGGCGAGGGGTCGATAGCCTAAGATAAGGGATGTGCCGAAATGCTTCCCTAATCGCCATTCATACCCGGTACGGATCAATCCTCCCAAGAAACTGCTCGCATAAGTACCCCCTACTCCCAGAAAGAAGCTTCCTCGGACCATATTGTAGTTTTCTTCCTCGCCGATAAAGTTCCAGGCGTGCAGGAAGATCAGAGTTAGATTAAGTCCAGAAGAATATATATCGGAGCTCACCGCTGCAGAGGGACGAACAAGAGTAGATGCGTTGGATAGCACGTTGAGTTCAAATCCAACTTCTTTCTTTCTGTTGTCGTAGCGCTCCATCATTCGATATCCCAATCCAAGACAGCCGGTTGAAGTTGGGTTATTTGGCTCAACCAGATAATAGAGCGTGATCCGGGATTGAATAATAGGTGCGTATTCAGTTGCGCGATGTGCTTGATCTATTTGATTGTAATCCACACCGCGCTTGAAAGCTGCGGCTTTTGAGTTTTCGGAGTTATAGCTACGAGACCAAAGGATGCTGTCGGATTCAGGATCAGTAATGTACATGGACATTACAATGCCAGAGGGTTCGAAGGTAAATGCGATATCTAAAAATCGGTCTATACCCGTAGCTTTCGCGAGCCGTGTAAGTTCAGCTGGGTCTGATTCGGTAGACTTGATGACGATTTGATCCCCGCTTAAACTGGTTTTTCTGGCTCGGCAGGGGAGACATTGAATAACGCGAGTTTTGGTGTTTTTTAAAATTGTTTCCGTGATCAAGAGTTCAAGATGAGTTTTAAAGGAGGGCGGGACATTTTCGCTCACTGCGATATTACGGATTGTAATATCTTTAAGACCGTTAACGGTCCCATTTTTTAGATCATATTCAAAATCTCCCAAGACATCGTCAAGGACCTGGTAGAAGTTACGGGTAGCGCCGCTCTGCGCTGGCTGGGAATCGGGGGATGCAATCCCTGAACGCCCACTTTCCGCATGGCCTTGTGGGAGGATTGCGATCATACCTAGGAAGATGAATAGGGAACAAATAAAATTTTTCGACACGTTTTGTATTTAAGGCTCCTTCCTCATCTCCCTATTCGGAAGCTATTTGGGATAAGTTTAATATCTTTATTAAATGTAGCGATGTCTTATGCCTACTTAAAGGAAGAGGAGAAAATAATTAAGTAACTAGAGAGTTTTTGCCGAGTAGAAGATTGAACAGGTATGAATCCTATGATTTCGAGAATTAATATCACGTTTTTTTGTGGTGGCCTGAGTATCTTGGGAAGTCTGAGCAGTTGCTCTACAACCGAAGTAGTGCCCTTCCCTGTACCTAGTCCTCC
>JBDSKY010000505.1:0-4866 GCA_039916675.1 Bdellovibrionia bacterium | reverse complement strand
GGGGTGCGGACAGCATCAACAATTACGACTTCTTTCATATTCGCGTTTCCTTATATCCTATAAAAACTAATCTACTAAAACCTACTAATATATTCACTAAGAACTAATGAAAAGACTTCCCGCTTTTCTCAAGTGCAAGAACTTGTTCTGTAGGCTGGTAGAGTTTGCCGAGTTTTTGATATTTTTTAGCTGTTTCACAGAGGGCCGTCATTCCCAAAGAATCAGCATATCTTAAGACGCCTCCTCGGAAAGGAGGGAAGCCGAGTCCGTAAATCACGCCCAAGTCGACTTCGATCGGGGAACTAACGATTTCTTCTTCAAGGCAGCGCGAGGATTCAAAAATCATTGGAAGCATCATGCGTTCCACAATTTCGGCGTCCGTGATTTCAAGAATCCTACCTTCACTTAGAGGTTTAAGAAGCTCATTGACCGAAGGATCGAACTCTTTCTTAGGAAATCCCTTCTTATCAATCGAGTATTTATAGAACCCGATTGAGTTCTTCTGGCCAAAACGCTTTTGAGAATACATAGCGTTAATCGCGTTCTTTTCGGGAGATCCCATTCGATCTGGAAATTCTTGTGCCATGACTTGATTAGCGTGATGAGCAGTGTCTATTCCCACGACGTCTAAGAGATAGGCAGGACCCATGGGCCATCCGAATTTCTCCATGACCTTATCGATTCTTTGGAAATCTACACCATCATTGACGAGTTTAATGAACCCCGAAAAGTAAGGAAATAGGACGCGATTCACTAAGAAACCGGCGCAATCGTTCACCACAATCGGAGTTTTACCCATCGCCGAAGCATAGGCTACAGCAGTAGAAATTGCTTTCTCACTGGATTTCTTGCCTCGGATAATTTCGACCAAAGGCATTTTGTGAACAGGATTAAAAAAGTGCATTCCACAGAAATTTTCAGGATGCTTCAATGCTTCGGCCAAGCGAGAAATAGAAATGGTCGAGGTATTACTCGCCAAAATCGTACCTTCTTTCGAGGCTGCTTCGACTTCTGCTAAAACTGACTTTTTTACTTTCTCATTTTCAACAACAGCTTCGACTACAAAATCAACTCCTTTGAACTCACTGTAAGTGAGAGCGGGTCTGATTTTTGAAATTACTTCCGCCATTTTGAGCGGGGTCATTTTCTTTTTAGACACCAGCTTGACGAGAAGTTTTGATGCTTCGCCCATTCCGAGGTCGATTGCTTTGGAGGCAATGTCTTTCATAATAATGGGGACGCCGCGAGAGGCCGATTGATAAGCAATTCCACCGCCCATAATGCCAGCGCCTAAAACTGCGGCTTGAGCAATGGGAGTAGCATCTTTAGATAATTTCTTGCTGATCTTTTTGAGGTACTGATCGCCTAAAAACAGGCTTACTAAAGCTTGTGCAGCAGAAGTTTTGGCCATTTTTACGAAACCAATGGTTTCTAATGCAAGAGCTTCATCGCGCCCTTTAGTAGCGCCCTTTTGCATCACTTCAATCGCTGTGATTGGAGCAGGATAATTCGGTCCGGCTTTGGCACCAACGAAGGCTTTTGCGCCTTCAAAAACCATGGTGGCTTCAATAGCGTTCAACATTAAGGGAGAAGTTTTCTCTTTGTGACGGGCGCGCCAATCGAGTTTACCTGCCATTGCGTCCTTGAGGAGTTCAAGAGAGGCTGCGCGCACTTTATCTGGGGCAACTACGGCATCCACCGCACCTATTTTAAGTGCTGCGTCGGCACTCCACTGTTCACCAGACGCAATCCATTCAATTGCGTTATCTGCACCACAGAGCCTGGATAGGCGTACTGTGCCACCCCAGCCGGGAAAAATGCCTAGTTTGGTCTCTGGCAGTCCTATTTTGGTATTGGCAGCCATAACTCGGAAGCTGGTGCTCAATGCTAGCTCACAACCGCCTCCCAGCGCGAATCCATTGATAGCGGTGACAGTAGGGTACTGAAGGTCTTCGATGTCTGAAAATAAACCATTGATGTGCTTAAGCCAGTAAGTAAGATCTTCGTCGCTCTTCTTAAAATGAGTAAGAAACTCGGTAACGTCAGCTCCCACGATGAAGCTGTCTTTTGCGCTCGTAATAAAGAGACCTTTGATGCTTGCGTCTGCCTTAATCTTTTTTATAACGTCGGCAAGTTCTTTTAACGCCAACTCATTGAATTTATTAACAGAATCGCCTTCCAGATTGAACTGGAGTTCAACGATATTACCTTCAAGTTCTATGCATTTGAATGCTCGACCTTCGTATTTCATGCTTTGATTACCTCGTGCGGGAATCTCCCTTGTCTTGGGAGTCCAATTGTCGTTCTGCGGAACCATAGTCTAAGAGTTTGAGAAAATCACATAGAATTTCCTAATAATCTTAATTACTTGATATAAATAGTCAGTTTGTGTAGTAATTTGTGCCGCGATGCGGTATAAGCTTCGGATGAACTTCTTCAGAATCAAAAGCTTCAATGATGTAAGAGCAGAGGCACAGAAAACCGCGTTTAAAAAGAATTTGGGCGCGCTAGATTTAGTTCTTCTAGGCCTAGGCTCGATTATAGGAACCGGGATTTTCGTCCTTACCGGCTTAGCTGCCGCTAAATATGCAGGCCCCGCTATTACCGTGTCCTTTTTACTAAGTGCTGTGGCTTGTGTTTTTACGGCTCTCGCCTATGCGGAGCTGGCCTCCATGCTTCCTGTTTCAGGTGGGGCTTATACCTACGCTTACGTCACTATGGGAGAAGGCTTGGCCTCTATCGTAGGATGGTTAATTCTGATGGTTTGTACTTGTGGCGCCGCTACTGTGGCTGCAGGTTGGTCGGGATATTTCATGGGAGTGCTCACTAACTTGGGCATACACTTGCCAGAGGCTTTGACTAAGATTCCATCCGACGGTGGGATTATTAATTTACCGGCTTTTCTGATTGTTACGATTTTAAGTTTTTTCCTCGTTCGAGGTACTAGTGACACTGCTAAGCTCAATGCAATTTTAGTTGTAGTGAAATTGGGCGCTATTGCTGTTTTCATTTTCGCCGCAATCCCTTGTGTGGATAGCGCCAACTGGGAAGTTTTCGCACCTAACGGGGCCTTCGGTATTACTGCGGGCGCAAGTTTCATTTTTATGGCTTACACTGGGTTTGACACTTTGGCGGCTTCTGCCGAGGAGTGCAAGAATCCAAATCGAGATTTGCCAATTGGGATTATCGGATCCTTAGTGGGATCTGCGATTCTTTACATCGTGGTCTCAGGTCTTTTAACCGCTATTGTACCCTATTCTACTCTTAATAATGCTGAGCCTATCGCTCATGCCTTAAGAATGAATGGAGTTAATTTTGGTGCGAAATTAGTGGCGACAGGCGCAATAGCCGGAATGACGACCGTCATTCTTAGCCAGATTTATGGTTTCTCTCGAATCTTGTTTGTAATGGCTCGGGACGGAATGTTGCCAAGTTGTTTTGCGCGGTTGAATAAGCGTTTCGCAACCCCACAAACCGGCATTCTTGCCGGCGGTATTCTTATTGCGTTAGTAGCTGGACTGGTTCCGGTTTCGACCTTGGGTGAATTAACTAGTATGACAACGCTCTCCATTTTTACCTTTGTATCTGTAGGAGTGATGATTCTACGGTATAAACAGCCAGACGAAGTTCGTACTTTTAGATGTCCAGCAGTATACGTTATAGCTTCGATTTCGAGTCTGCTTTGTTTCTTTCTCTTTACCCAGCTCTTGCCTGAGAACTGGATCACTTACTCCATCAGCTTATTGATTGGGGCATGCGTTTACGGTGCTTATGGATATCGCAATAGTATGATGAATCCGATTAATGCTGCTGCCCGCGTTGTTGATGGGGCTTAATAAGCACTCGTCCGGTTTGCTCTAGTCTATTCTAGGCCTGATCCTTGTATGACATATAGCAATGCATCGAGAATTATTATCAGTCCTCTTTGTTAGTCTTATTGCTCTTAGCTCTTCAGCTGAAGAATCTCGTAGAACATTGAAAGAAGGCGGCATCTGGGAATCTACCAAGCCTCCCAAAGTCAAAGTGAAACTAGACCCAGCAAGCCAAGGCGTAAGAGAGGAAATGTCTCAAGGGGTACATGTTTCCATAAATAATAAAGGCAGCGATAGGAATCCCTCCTCTATTGGAATCAACTTTGTCGATTCTAAGGGCAAAAAAACCTATGTCGAACTCAAAGCTGTAGACCCTATGAAGGACCCCGCACAGTATGAAGGCAGCTCATCCGCTACGCCTCGAGCCAGCTCACAATCCTTTATTGGCTTTGAGCTAAGAATTCCATTCGGGTCTACCCAATCAACTGTTTTGAAATCAGAAGACCTCGATAGACAGCCTGTTGAATGACTCTGAATCTAGCCTTCTGATTTGATAGCAGGAACCTTAGAAAGTTTAAGCTTTCGGAGATTTATATAAACATTCAAACCGCGAATGTGAATTCCTTCTGGCCTTGATTTCAAAAGGAAGAATTTCGATTGAATGTCCGTAATAGCGTATCGATTTAAGAGGAAGTAGGTCAAACAATAATTGACCATCATGACTGAAAGGGTGACCGGAGTAGCCCAACCCTTCCATAACAAAATCTGCGTCACTCCCACTTCTACGCCAAGGCTCGCAATCATGAAATTACGAGTAGCGAGAGTATTCTTTTTAGCTGCTCTCAGCATGATCAAAAATACGTCTCCACATTCCCATAGGATCCAGCTTGCAAAAAATACGGGCATGAAAACCATATGTTCGGGTGGAATCGTATAATTGTAAACGTAGTAAAATATAGGTTTTGAAAATATCGCAGTCAGGCCAAGCATAATACAGGTCGGCATTAACGATGCGTAAAAAAACTGGGGCCACCATTTAGATTGGTGAAGAGGG
>JBDSKY010000504.1:0-3448 GCA_039916675.1 Bdellovibrionia bacterium | reverse complement strand
AACTTTTAGCTCCTCATCATAGAATAATAATCTATGAAGCTACTCTCCTAGTTGAAACAGGGAGATACCGGGATTTGTCGGGCCTCATTACTGTTGAAGCGCCAGAGAAAACACGATTGAATCGCCTTCAGTCCCGAGATTCGATGAATTCTCAGGCAGCCGAACTTATGATTCACTCCCAACTCTCAGATGCAGAAAGAAAAAAACATTCAGATCTGACTCTAGATAATTCCGGCACTCTTAAAGATCTTGAAGTAAATATCCAACGTCTTGTTCAGGAACGGGGCTGGAAATCAGAGAAATAACCTAATCTCTTTTATCTAGTTCATCTTTACAAAAAGGTACTCGTCCCCTACCATTTATATATATGGTAAAATATTACAGGGCAGTACTAGTTCCATTTATTCTTATTTCAACCGGGTGTAATGCCTTTGCCCCTTTTGATTCACCCTCCGGAGATGTACAGGTTTTGGCCGCCGCCAGAGCCTGTTTTGACCAAGGTGATTTTCAATGCGCGGCTGACAAATACCATACCTTGGAGCTTTCAACATCAATCACGACTTTGAATCAAGCTTACAGTGAAGATGCATTCGAAATCTTGGCCAAAAACGGGATTACATTTTCCGTTTTTATGACATCTGTAATAGACAGTGGCGGAGATGCCGGGGCTTTAATTACTAAACTTGCCGGGGTCTTAAGGACAAATGGAGTCACGAACCCACTCGTAGCTACCGGCTATCCTACTCGAGCGGCGTTATTCGAAGCCTATCAAAAAAGCCTTAAGATGACTCCCGGGCGGAGCCGCGGACTTATCACCTTTATTACCGCAACAACCCTGATGGCAGAAATCTTGGCAGAGGATGCAACTGGAATAGATTCAGTCAAGAAAGTGGGAAAACTTCAGCAATCCGATATCGTGACAAATCCCACGATTTGCGTGGCCTCCAATGGGAATCCTCCTTGGACGGGATGCAATGCACCGGCAGCAGCAACTATTTCAGATGGCACTGCAATCACCTTATCCACAGCCACTGCATCCGACCTTGCTGCCGCTCCGACCTTACATATGATTTTGGCCGCTGCTAGCGAAATTCAGTCTGGCCTTAGCATGCTGACATCGTCCGGAGGTATCGGATCCGCGTCCGGCACCTTGGCTACTAGTATATTAGGCCAAGCAATTGGTGTCCCCCCAGGCACTGGATCTGCCGCCTTCAGATACACCCTAATTTCACTTGGGATGGGTACAAAATGAAATCAAAATTCACCAAATATTTGGCTATCGGGTTCTTAATGTATTCGTTCCCCACCTTTGCGTTGGATCAGATCACACGTCCCTACCAGAGTGTACGCAGTTTTGGGATGGGTGGAACCCGCATTACGACAGGTCTCTATGACGACAATTTCTTTGGCAATCCCGCTCGTGTCATGGCGAATCCAACTTCTAAGTTTACCTTTCTTGATATCACCCCTATCGACATTAATACTCGAGCAATAAACCTTATCGGTCCCATTACGGCAGCAGGATCAGACGCTCTCACGACGATCGCAAACGCCGCAGGAAGCAATCTTCATGAACGTTTTCAATTCGTGCTTCCCGGCTACTATTTAGCAGCCACAGGAGATCGAAAATTCGCGCTTGCCTTCGGACTGCTCACGAGCTTCCAAATGGACGTCGCACTTCGCCAAAGTTACCGCCTAAATTTAGGGGCAGTAATGGATGTCGGTCCGGCAATTACTGCCGGATATAAGTTCGGTGTCGATGACGCAATTTCCGTAGGGCTTACAACTCACCTCAGTTACCGTGTTACGACTGACCCCAATTATAACCTAACCGATTATATTTCTGGATCAGCTCCTAGCATTGCTAATTTAGCGGGAGATGGATCAATGATTGATTTCGACTTGGGAGCCACCTACCGAGTTGGACAACTAAGCACTTTTGACATCGTGGTGGCCGGAGCCATTCAGAATATTTTGGGAGGAACTTACTCCAATCTTTCGATTAAACCCCTGAAATTTGCCAGTGGTCCAATCAACCAGCCTCGGAGCTACGGATTAGGAGTTACTGCCAGTCGACCGTCTTGGGGAAGCTTTGCAAATACCACCTTCGCCATTGAGGCCTCGGACGTTCTTAATAATAGGGATGGGAGCTTTTTCCGGCTTATTCATCTAGGAGCAGAGACAAGTTGGGGAGTCCTCACTGCCAGATTGGGAATCAATCAAGGCTACCTGACTGCGGGGCTAGGTCTAGATCTACGGTTTTTCACTCTAAATCTGGCTACTTACGGCGAGGAATTAGGGCTCAATGCTGGGGTGTTTGAAGACCGAAGGTATGCCGGCAACATCGGATTCCATTTCTAATCCTCTCCCGACGACAGCGCTAAATTTGCCTCAATTTAATTCAAATTGATTCCGATCAATAGTTTAGGTATGTGGCAAAATAAGACGCAAAAGATCCGAGCTCTGGCCGAGGCCAAAAAGAAGGAACGGGACTATGCCCGGCTACATATTCATTTCAAACGCATTGCCGCTTCGATTCAAATTCTCTCGCTGGATGCCATGGAAAATGACACTCTTCCCAAGCTGGAAGTCCGAGCGATTTTAAATGATTTAAATACCGAGGGTGTAGGTCTTTATTCACACGAGGCCTTAGATCCAGGACAAGAAATTCTCCTGACCTTTGAGAAACCTCATTTCCTTGAGATTTCAGCGAAAGTAAAATGGTGTCAAAGCTATAACGCAAACAGTCACATCATTACCGCGCAGCCATTCTCTTATCGTATGGGTGTCGAGTTTATCATTAAGAAGGAAGAAGATGTGATCGCTGTTCAAGACTTCTGCGATGATATGATTAAGACCTATTTAGGCCCACCTAGTACTGAGTAAATCTAACCAAAAAGCATGGTAAAATCATCCCAATTATTCTTCAGTTTGGCTTTCAACCGAATGATAGCTTGCGTGTGAAGCTGACTCACCCTAGATTCCGTAACATCCAGTACCCGACCGATTTCTTTCAAATTTAAATCTTCATAATAGTAAAGCGAAAGGACAAGTCTTTGCTTCTCAGGCAGATCCTGGATTGCTTCCGAAATCATGCGCTTTATATAAGCTACATTTACCTCACTGTAGGGAGTGGGTGTTTTGGCTCCGCTCTCTCGAGAACCATGCAATGCTCTTTTATCCGCTTTCGAAAAATGTGAAATATCATCGTAAGAAAGAAGCGAGACGCTACGAACCTGATTCAGTAATTCATGATACTCAGCCTGAGAAATTCCCAGCTCTGCATAAACTTCTTCTTCAGTAGCCTGTCTCCCTAAGTCCTGCTCTATTTTGGAAAAGCAGCGTTCAAGGATCTTTGCCTTCTCACGAACGGAGCGAGGGACCCAGTCCTGGGCCCGCAACTCATCAAGGATCGCTCCTCTGATTCGAAACTCTGCATAAGTTTTGA
>JBDSKY010000503.1:0-13080 GCA_039916675.1 Bdellovibrionia bacterium | reverse complement strand
GGGTTGCTCAGTGTAAAAGGGGATTATGCAGACTACTTGGAAACCAAAGGTATCATGGTAGCTGGGCAGGAGCGTCGTGAAGTAATTCTTAAAAATACTCTCAGGCGCGAAACCGAATGGTTGAGACAAGGCGCGAAAGCTCGAACGACGAAACAGCAAGCCCGAATTCAACGTCAAGGCGAACTTGCCGATGAAGTAGGCGAGTTAGAATATCGAAATCAATCAAAGTCGGCGAAAATCGATTTTCAAGGAGCGGAAAAAAATCCTAAAAAGTTAATCGAAGCGAAAAACATTTCGAAATCCTACGGTGAACGATCGATTTTCTCAAATTTAGATTTATTAATTAGACCAGGCAAGAGGCTAGGCCTCCTAGGTATGAATGGGTGTGGAAAATCCACCTTGATTCGAGTTTTATTAGGTTTAGAGCAACCAGATGAGGGTTTGGTTCTAAGAGCTGATAATCTGTCAGTCGCTTATTTTGAACAAAATCGAGAAACTTTAGATCCGTTATTAAGCGTGGCTAAAACGCTTTGTCCCTCGGGCGATTTTGTTGATTATCGGGGTGGTCGGGTTCATATACGAGGTTACTTGGATCGGTTTCTCTTTACCCAAGGACAGATGGATATGGCTGTGGGGAAGCTCTCGGGTGGAGAGCAGAGTCGACTTCTTATTGCCAAACTTATGTTGAAGGAAGCCAATGTTTTGGTTCTAGATGAACCGACTAACGATCTCGATATGGCGACGTTAAGCATCCTTCAAGATTGCTTGGTGGAGTTTACGGGTGCCGTGATTTTGGTTACCCATGATCGATATTTTCTAGATCAAGTGGCAACTCAAATTCTTGCATTCGGGCCAGAGAGCACTGCCCGTAAATTAGTATCCTTCGCAAATTTAGAGCAGTGGGAAACTTGGCACAAGGAACAGGCAAAGGCGAATAAACAGGCGGAAAAGTTAGCTCTTAAACAAGAGAAAGCAGCGGGGGGGCAGTCAGGTAGTTTTGATAACACTTCATTGAAGCGCGGAGACCGAGCTCCAGAACCCTATTATCCGAAAAAGAAAAAATTAGGATTTAAAGAGCAGCGCGAATTAGATTCGATGGAAGAAGAAATTCAAAAGACTGAGGCTTCCTTGGCTGAGCTGACTGAGAAAAGTCTCTTGCCTGAAAACATTAGAAATTCTGCGAAGCTGGTAGAAATTACGAATGAAATGACGCGTCTTCATTCCGAAATGGAGAGGCTCTACTCCCGCTGGGCGGAACTGGAAGCCAAAGGTTAGAGCTAGGAGTAAATATGTCTAATTTGAATACGCTTCCTCATTTAAATATGCTTCAAAGACGTGTTGATGCTGCTCAAGGTCGGATCGATTGCGATTTGATTTTAAAGAATGCCAGGTATCTGGATGTTTTTTCCTGCGAATGGCGAACAGGCGATATTGCGATAATTGACGGAGTCATCGTCGCGACTGAATCGGGACTGCGGGCTAAGCGAACTCATGATTGTTCAGGAAGGTCGATCGTTCCTGGTTTTGTAGATGCGCACGTTCATGTTGAAAGCTCGATGATGACGCCCAGTTATTTCGAAGAGGCAGTATTGACTCGAGGCACCACTAGCGTCATGTGTGACCCTCATGAATTAGCAAATGTTATGGGTTTGTCTGGAATTCAATATTTCCTAGATGCAAGCGAGACCCTTCATTTGGATATGTGGGTGATGCTCAGCTCTTGTGTACCTGCAACTCACATGGAGACTAATGGCGGCGGAATCATTACAGCAGAGGATCTAGTAAAATTAGCTCCCCATTCCCGCGCGTTAGGCCTCGCTGAAATGATGAATATGCCGGGCGTAACTCATGCCGATCCGGAAGTTTTAAAAAAGATTGTAGCTTTTGCCGACGGCCCCATGGATGGACATTGTCCTTTGCTTAAAGGGCAAGCCCTTTCCGCTTATGCTGCAACTGGAATTTCCAGCTGTCACGAATCATCAGAGCTTGGAGAAGCCCAAGAAAAACTCACTAAAGGAATGGCCGTGTGGATTCGTGAGGGAAGCGTCGCCAAAGATTTGAAGGCACTCTCTCCGTTGCTGAACTTGGCAACCTCTACAAGTATAGGGTTTTGCACAGATGATAGAAATCCTTTGGATATTGCTCAGGAAGGTCACATTGACCACTTAATTCGCGGCTCGATTGAATATGGCGTTGCTCCTGAAGTTGCTTATCGAAGTGCATCTTGGAGCGTTGCCCGACACTACGGTTTAGCCTCGGGACGTCGCCGAATTGGTGCAGTAGCTCCATCCTACCAGGCAGATCTTGTGATCCTTGATGATGTGCGAACATGTTCAGTGGGTAAGGTGATTAAGAATGGAATCTGGGTTTCCGAAAGAGAGCAGCAGAACAAAGCCAATACGGAATTTAAAAATTCCATTCGCGCAGTAATTCCCGAAGCCATCGACTTTGAGGGGCCTAAAGGCCTTGTTCATGTCATTGGGATTTTGGAAGGAAAAATAATCACTGATCATCGCATCAAAAATAGTGATGCACCGGGTGTTGCGAAGCTGACTGTTTTAGAAAGATACGGCAAGAAGTCTAAACCTGACAATGGATATGTGGAAGGTTTTGGAGAAAGTTTCAAAGGGGCCATCGCATCCAGCGTGGGTCACGATAGTCATAATTTAATTGCAGTAGGACAGAATTCTGCAGATATGAAGACTGCATTGGCCGCTCTTGCGGAAGTTGGGGGCGGATTCTGTGTAGTACAAAATGGAAATGTGCTCGCTAGATTGGCTCTACCGTTTGCCGGGCTTATGTCTCACCTAGATCCAGCACGATTGAAAGCTGACCTAGAAAATTTGAAGAAAGCCAGTCGAAGTATTGGCTGTGCTCTGTCTGAGCCTTTTCTGCAGTTGGCTTTTTTAAGTCTTCCTGTAATTCCGTCTCTTAAGCTGACCGATCAAGGATTAGTTGATGTAGACCAGTTTCGAATTATTGACGTTCGGGCAAGCTGATAATGATATAACCGCGATGTTTGAGCTGGGTGAGGTCAATTGTCGCCATTCCCTTTAAAAAGGTTTCCTCCGAGATCCAATAGGGTTCGTACCATTCTCGGTCAGGATCTAGGACCAGTACTTTTTTCTTTTCGACATCGTATGCTCCGATGGGAGCGAAGTGACCTATACTAGCATCCCCGGTATAGGTTCCTTGGATAAAGTTGGCGAGTATGTAAGGACCGTTAGGCTTTTCACTGTCTATCAAAGCTTGATGAAGTTTCTTCTTCGTTTTCTCTGTGAAATCATTCGCATGAACAATTTCAACTCGCGCGGGCTCTAGCCCGACACTTTTTAAGCTTTCCTCGGCAATAGGGCCTACTTCATCCAAGCTCACTCCATGCCCTCCTTTACTTAGCCAGTCCTTCCAAGCAGGATTTTTTATTTTTTTTAAGAGGCTATCCTGTGTAATGAGGGGATCATCGGCATTTAGCTTTAAACCTGCTCCTGCTCTAGCGGCATTGACTAACATGGTAACAGTAGCAACCGAGCAAGCTGCTCCATCTCGCTGTGCCGAATAATAAGGAATAAATTGCCAGAAATGATTGGCGGGATGAGTTCTAAAATATTCGTGGGAGATGGAGAGGGGGGTAGCTTCTGGCCCATATTTAGGCTTGGGTGTATTCTCTGCCTGAGAGGTGGTGGCTAGGTTGAAGGATAGAATCACCAGAAATGTGGAAAGTGTGCTCGTCAGTTTCATAGTGGGAGAGAATAGCTCACTTTTATTAATTTCTAGTTCTCTTTTTTAGTCAATGCGCAAGTCTGGTGAGACTAAAATCCCTTGTCTGTCCCAGTCCACCCAGTAGGACGGTTTATTTGTGCTGTCCGGTTGGGGGCGGTTTGAAATAAGATAACACTCAATCCAATTTGAAAATCCCGAGAAACCAGGGAACCGGCCGATGTTGAATAAGCGCGATTTATAATCTCTCCTCCGAATGTCCAGCGGATGAAATTTCCAAATTCCAGGTATACCCCAGCTCCTAGTTCTGAACCGGAGAGAACGCTTTCAGTTGCAGGTATATTTGCATATTTCGCTCTTAGAATTACGTCTAAATCTAAGCGATTTATAAGAGTGAGATCTAATTTTCCTCCAAACTCGGACACTCGAGTTTGTGAGAAAGTGAAGTTTCCATTTTGAGATAGAAGGTAAATATCTTGAAGTTGTGCAAATCCTCTCAGTTTAAATACCCACGCTTTTACACCCATCTCAGATCCTAGACCTAGGGAAGTAACCGCCTCTTCTGGAACTCCAGGAGTGAGGCTGGTGTCGAATTGAGTGGATTGATAGACTCCATAAGCTCTTACATAGAAATAGGTATCTCCGGTATTAAATTTCCAGTCTATCGCGGCTGTTCCATTGAAGCTCGTAAGTGACGAGATGGTTGTAGTAGTTCCAGTAAGATCGGTCAGCGAGAGCGTGTTGAGAGTGTAGTTTCCCCCTAAGCTATATCGAACACTGCCAGCCATAGAATCGGGAATCACGGCGAGAAGGAGAATAGAAATTAGGAAAAGACTTTTCCAGTGCACACTTTCATATCGGCCATTATGTTAAAAACCCTAATAATTTGCTGAGGGTTAGAAGTATTATTGCTTAATTAAGCGTGTTGGAAAAATGTCGTTCTTAAAATAGAGTCAACCTTTTGAAACCTAAGAATATTAAAAATGCTTTGTTAAACTTAAACGCAGCGTGTCTAAGGTGCCAGAATTTCTATATTTGCAAAGTTTTATCAAATATCCCTAAAGTTTTAGAAATGAATAGGGGAGTTATTGCCCTTTGACCCTGGTTTTGCTATAGCCACAATCTACGGTTGTTTGAAAACCTATGACGCGGAGAGATGGCCGAGTGGCCGAAGGCACTCCCTTGCTAAGGGAGCAGACGGTAAAACGTCTCGAGAGTTCGAATCTCTCTCTCTCCGCCATTTAATAAAGTCCCCGTTAAAATCTGATTTCCACGGGGTTTTGCTTTTTTAAGGGTTAAAATTCGCGTATTTGTGGCCTTTGGGGGCCCATGATTTCATTTCTCTAAAATGGATAAGAGTTTTTCATCCATTTTCTTGTGTGTTGCTGCAACCAAGTTATCTCGGATTTTGGCATAGCGTGTGGTTGATCTGAGATCTCTTCGCGCTTAGGGCCATTGTACCTGTGATGAATGTCATTTAGAACCAAGCTTCGGTTTTACAGGTTCGGAAGAGTTTCAAAGCTCCTTTGCTCAGCTGGAGTTTAAGCAAGAAAGAGAAAAGAAGCGATTAATTCAAGAGACCCTTCGCTCCACTAGCTCAGTTAACCATGCTGCTGAGAGATTAGGGATTAGGCCATCGTCGTTACATGCCTTGATTATTTGGCTTGGAATGAGGGATGGATTGCAGTAGCAGGACGGTTAGCTTAATTTAGAATTGCTGCGGCATAGGCAAAGAGATCCTGAAAATCGCTCCATTTGGATTCCTCGGGAAATAGTCAATTCTTCCATCGTGAGCTTCAACCACTTCCTTGGTCACCGTCAGGCCCAAACCCAAAAATCCGCTCTGTTCAGAACCTCCTTGAAAATAAGGATCAAACATTTTTTTTTGAATGTTATCAGGAACTCCCGGCCCTTCGTCCCGGACTTCGATATCTACTCGGCGTTCTCGATCGGTCAGATGAATTGTGACTGTACTCTTAGTAGGTGACACTCTGATTGCATTGGCAACCAGATTAGATATTGCCCAGGGAAATTTCACGGCATCAATTTGGCCAAAAATTATCTGAGAGCCTTCCTTGATTATCTCCACTTTAACATTTTTATCTCTGGCTAGAACTTGAAAAGGCTGCACCCACTGCGTAATTAGTTCACTGATCGGCAGTCGCTCCATCTTCAATTTCAGGGAGTGAAGATCCACTAGTCCCACCTGGACAAATTCGTTGGCAACTCCTTTGATTCTTCCCACGTCTTCATGAATAGTTTCTATTAACATTTTTTCTTCATCACTCATTTTGGATCGCCTATCCAATAGGAGTTCGGATGCAGTTCCCAGCGACTGTAGGGGGGTTTTGAGCTCATGGGATAAGATTCCAATAAACTCCGCTTTAAGACGCTCCCGCTGTTTGATCTCAGTGATATCGTGCAGTAAATAGAGTCTGCCAATTTGTTCTCCCTTTTCTCCGAAAAAAGACTTGGTACGACCAGAAAATATTCTGGACCTGTTTCCGAATTGCAACTCCACCGTCTGATCACTAGATATGTTTGGTTTCAAAAGGTTTCTGAGCTTCAGGTAATTATCAGACGAAGTCGAAAGATCCGACCAGCGCTGACCTAACATATTCTTGAAATCCATACCTACCAGCATTTTTATTCCCGAATTATATAGGACGATCCGCTCTTCATTATCTAAGACAAGAATGGCATCCTCAACCGAAGCAAGAATTGCTTCCAACTTCTTTCCCTGAGAAAATATTTCCTCTAAATTGAGTTTTTGAAGCTCAGAAAGCCGTTCCCAGAGCCGTGAAAACTCTTGAGTAAGAATACTGGTCTCTAGACTGGTCGGCTGGGGTAGTTTCAGTTTGGAACCTGGAACTGGTTTTCTTCTCAGAGTTTCTGCCAAATCTTTGAGTGGAGTGACGATTTTAATCGCTAGGTTGTCCGCGAGATAGAGGGTGAGAAAAATTGATAGGAGAAAGAAACAGCAACCAACGACGAGGGCCTGCCTACTCAAAGCATTACTTTCCGCAGCCAACCGGAACATCCCATTCTCATTGACCGCAATCAAATCGGCCAGGTAATTTTCCATGTGCTTGAATGATTCGGATTTAAATTCGTGAGGTTTTCCTTTTTGTAAGTCCCACACATTTCGAATATTACGAACAATCTGGCGTTCGCCGGCCTCTGTGATATTGCCTTCCGCAAAAGTCAAGGCCTGGGTAAATAACTCCATCCATATTTCCGGTGATTTCTCCTGGTGTTCTTCTGGATGTTTAATGGCATTCCATGAAGTATTCATTTGCCTTGCGGAGGCTATGGAATCGTAATTCACATGAATCAATTTAGGAGTAATTCCGCTTGCAAACCAGATTGCAATTATCATGATGACGCTAACTGAGGAACATATCAGTATAATCAGTAATGAATGATTAAATATATATCTTCTGAGCGGTGGGTAAGAGGTGAACTGCTCATTCTTTGAAAGTACGTTCATGAAGATTCTCCGTTTAAAGTGCTAAAAGTATGAACATCTACACCGACGGCATCATAAGTGAAGTCTAATAGTACTGATCCCATAAGACGATCTTTGAAAGGCGTCTTTCTAGACTTCCCGAAAACAGCATGACGGACATTTTTTTCTGCGGCGAAGTTAACTAATAAATCTGAGACGTTCTCTCCATACAGGGTGACCACTTCAGCTCCCAATTGTTTTGCTAGAGTCAGATTTTTTTGAACTTTTCTCTGGAGAGCTGAATCAATTGCTGTGGGGCCTTCAGATCTTTTTTGTACATAAACTACGTAACAATAACTTGCAAGCTGAAGAGCCATCTTAGTACCCTTACAGATCAGAATTTCTGCATTGGTAGGATCGGAACTCAGACATACCATGACTGTTTCGTGAGCACAGGTGATGGCTTGTTGAGAAAGCAACGCTTGTTCATCGATACGTCTGCTCTGGTCTCTTGCTGCTTCTTTCAACGCAATTTCTCGCAGCATAGAAAGATTTGACTCAGAAAAAAAATTTGTGAGAGCTTTCTCAGCCATCTCTTGCTTGTAAACTTTACCAATTCTTAGTCTCTCCCGCAGATCTTCAATCGAAACATCGACCGTGACAACCTGATCGGCCCGTTGTAGAATAAGATCCGGTACTCTTTCGCGAATTTCAATCCCAGTCCCCACCCGAACCTTCACCGACACAGATTCTAGATGCTGGACATTCATGGTCGAGATGACATTAATCCCTTTATCCAATAATTCGAAAATGTCTTCATACCGCTTTCCGTTTTTAGACCCTGGAGCATTCGTATGGGCTAATTCATCTACCAAAGCGATCTGTGGCATTCGATTGATAACAGCAGCTAAATTCATCTCTTCGTAAGACTTATTGGAAAGACTGTAAAAACGGCGGGGAATTACTTCCAAGTTGCTCACCAGACTTGCAGTTTCAGGACGATTATGAGGCTCCAAATAGCCTATGACCACATCGAAGCCCCTCTCTTTTAGGCGGTGGGCTTCCTGAAGCATCGAATAGGTTTTTCCCACTCCCGCTGCATATCCAAGATAAATTTTGAGTGAGCCCTTCTTCCTGCTTTCCAGAATCTCATCAAATTGCTTGGTCATCAAATCCTCCAGCACCCGTTCGTGTTTCTAACAATTATCATACGGTTGCTGGTTTCGCATTATTCTTCCTTTCCCTCTTCTTCAGTATGGGATAGTTCCATTCTTAAGATGGAATTACTCGAAAAAAGAGAGCCACTCACGATGTATCAGCCTCATCTCCGGGTTCTTTTGGTAGACGATGATAAAAATATAAGGAAAACTCTGCAAGTCAGTTTAAGTTTATTCAATTGCGAAGTACTGATTGGGGGTAGTTTTGATGAAGCCCTGAGGCTAGTTAGAACAGAATCCTTAGATTTAATGTTGACTGATTTTCGACTCAGTGCTGATCTAACAGGAAAATCAGGGCTCGATTTGATTAAAGCAGCCAAAATAAGCAGCCCACAATTAGTGACAGTCATGATGACTGCTTATACATCTTTTGAAAATGCTGTTTTAGCGACGAAAGAAGGGGCTTATGATTATCTCCCAAAGCCGTTTTCTAGGGACCAACTAGAGCATTTACTTAAGAAAGTACGAACTGTTGTATCGCTTCAAAAAGAAAACTATAAACTCAAAAAAGCAGGAACCCAGGTCGATTATTTTAGAGGAATGACTTCTCCTTCCAATGCACAATTAGAGGATTTTGTGAGTCGTGTCGCCCCGACTGAAGCAACCGTTCTGTTGGTGGGTGAGAGCGGTACAGGGAAGAGTGAGCTGGCAAAATTAATTCACGAGCGCTCTCCTCGTAGCACACAGCCTTTTGTGATAGTCAATTGTACGAGCTTAGCCGAATCACTTTTTGAATCCGAAATTTTTGGCCATGTACGAGGTGCCTTCACGGGAGCTTTTCAGGATCGGGCGGGTAAATTTGAATTGGCCAACAAAGGCACCCTTTTCCTCGATGAAATTGGAGATCTTTCAATGGCGGCGCAGGCCAAGTTGCTCCGCTTTCTGCAAGAAAGAGTGATTGAAAGAGTGGGCAGTAATAAACTGATTCAAGTCGATACTCGAGTGGTAGCTGCTACTAATAAAGTTTTAGATGATGCGGTAAAAACGGGAAGGTTTAGGGAAGATCTTTATTATAGACTCAATGTTTTTGAATGCATATTGACCCCTCTCCGCCATCGTATGGAGGATTTGCGCGTCTTAATTCGAAGATTTCTGCAGGAGTTTTCAGTATCGGGTGGAATGATTCAAGTCCCAGAAGTTTCTGATTCTTTATTTGAGATATTAGAGACCTATTCTTGGCCTGGTAATATTCGTGAGCTGCGCAATGTAATACAGAGGCTTGTTTTTCTTGCGGTGGCAGGACAGTGTCGAATCGAAGACCTGCCCGCAACAATGAAAGTACCGCGACATAATCTATCTATTCAGATAGAACCTTCTTCTTGCCTCATTTATACATTAGAAGAAATGGAGAAGGCACATGTTTCCAAAGTACTATCACTGGAAAGTAACCAAGAAAAAGCAGCGGAAATATTGGGAATAACGACGGTCACTCTTTGGAGAAAACGTAAACAATACGGACTACCCTAAGAGCTAATCCACAAACGATTCGTAACGAGGATCGTTTGGCCTGCTCGCGGCCAAGGCCGTACGGGGGGAAATAGACGGTCGCTGACTTCATTAGAGTTCGCAAAAATCTCAAGAATCTAAAGTCGAACCATATAGGCTATATTAATTCTATTTTCTGTAGATTGAAGATCTGGCTGCCAACCAGCGATTGCACTACCAGGAAAGCCACTATTTCCTCCAGGCGGCGTAATTCCTCTGCCTCCGGAAAAATAAGGGATACTCGCCTGGCGATGGGTAAATTCGAATCGTAATGTTGCAAACTGACTCGGCATAATATCAAACGTAATGGAAGAGTCCCACGCCGTGAATGAGTCCCCAGGAGAGGCAGTGAAGTATGGAGTCCCGGATGCCGATGTTGCACCATTTATAGGTGGAAGAAGCACAAGATATCGGCCTGGATTAGTAATTGCGCCGCCCCCGATCGTCAGACCGATAGAATCATTTGCAAACCAGAAACGGTTATACGCCATGATACCCACAAAGTTTTGAGCTGGGTTACTGGCATCCCCAGTTAGGCAGTTTACCCCTCCACCGACCTCGCAACCGATATCCAAGGTCAGTGAAAAAGCGCCCTTATCCAATGTACTCTTAGGATTGTCTAAATACTTTACCTGAATGCTATTGTCGCTATGGATTCGAATTCGACTTGTATTATTCAATGTATCTTTACCTATATATTCATTAGATGCTAAAGAAATACTTCCATTTGGGCGCCACAAGAGTTGGGTACCAATTCCTGGCATTTCATTGAACATCCCGTAAGACTGCCACCCATTGATGAGCCATACCTCAGCCTTGAATTTGTCACTCGGAAAGAGCTGTAAGCGGAGGCCATTAAAAAACCAAGGAGTATTCGCCGATACATAGGACATTTGGTAGACCCAATTTTCGTAATTATAGTAACTACATAATCCCAAATAGGACATGAATAAGCCCACGTCTAGATTGATGCCATTCCAGACGTCCCAATGATAGCCCCCGTAGGCTTCAGTAACATAGCGGTAGGCATTGCCAAGATCCCATTGGCCTCTTGAAACGCTGGGGTCACTGCGCGGAGTCATCGTAGAATACAGTCCAAATTGTGTCATAACTCGTGCTCGAATATTCTCATAATGTAAGTCTCCTCCAAAAGCCAAATGCTGGACTTGTACTTCGCTGGTTCTCCCCGAGTTGGAGGAGCCCACTAATGTATGATCGTTTGGATGATTGAAGTCGAAAGCATAATTTGAATCGAAAGAGAACTCCCCCGTGATGTATTTGGAGTCGAAAGGAAATTTGGTCTGGCGAGAATTACCATTTAGCCATGTGAAATCAGCAAACGCAAAGGGTTCTTTGTTTTCACGCATTTCATTTTTTAGTTCGTTTGGTCTCGCCGAAAGGGTGATATCTGAGGAAGGTTTCGGTTCTTCTGCATACACTAGCTTGAAAGGAAGATTCGGTAATATCGATAGACAAGTAGTACTGGCTACCATCAACAGTCCCGGTTTTATCATTTTTTTAAACATGGTTCTCCCTATGTGTGTCATTAAGCAAAGAACAAGCCAAACATTCTCAACCTAGAGACAGCCAAAACTTAGAGGTTCTACTTTAATTTTTAATGTTCTGATTAAAAAATGTAATTTTTTTCAGAATACTTGCCTTAACTTTCTGGCTTCCGCTTACCAAGACACATGATATTATTGACTATTCGTATACCAGTTTTTTGGTCTGCTCCTTGCTCTACATCCTTCTTATGCGAAAAAGACATTCCTAATTATTTTCGCAAGGAGAGAGTTATGAATAAAATATTGATTCGGATCATTTCAGTGGTCGTGGTAACAATCTCATTTGGAGGATGTCGACACAAACTTCCACTTGGACACTATGAAGGAACTCTCGTTGAACAGAAGAATGGGCAATCCTTGAATCAAGCAGTAGGAATTGATATTTCACTCGAGAAGGTAAGATGGGGACATTTTCATCGATTCGGTAAGATCCGGATTTCCGATGAACAAGGAAGTGTGATTTCGACATTTGAATTTTCAACTTCAGATAAAAAGAGGGTGACTCTCAGAATTCCGGACTTACGAGAAGAGCCCTTTCAATTGAAAGTGGCGGCACCTGCTTCCGCCGATAAAGAGATAACGTGCTATCAGGATCAGGGAATTTGGGATGCCGAGTTCTGTTTTGATTCAATCGAGTTTCGATTGCGAGTATTGAATCCAGATAAAGCAAACGTCCTTAAATTATTTGGAAATACTTTTGTCAAGGAACCTGCGTTTCTTTTGGAAACGCCCGTTAAGTTGTCTGTACAGGAAGTGGTTCAAAGAGCCTTTGAATCTAATATAGAGGCGCGAATCAGCTTTGAACATTTGATCCAGGCCAAAAACAACGTGACTGCAGCTTACTTGAATTTGATTCCACATTTAACGAGTAACTTAATTTGGAATGCCCAACCTGGATTTATATCCGTGATTGCTACGCTTCAGGGGATTGCGCCATTTTTACTTCCTAACTATTGGTTACAAGCAAGAGAATCACAATGGGATCTTAAAATCAAAAAAGATTCCCAAATCATTCAGAAAGCCGATTCAGCCGCTATGGTGGAACAGATTAGCTATGCATACGCCCGGGATCAGAAAATCTCCCAGATTCAGGAATTTGTCATTCAGGGTGTCTTCCAATTGGAAGGAAAATTAAGAAAGATGGAAGAAGCCGGGCAAGTTTCGGGAGGGTCCGCGGCTTCATTAAAAGTCTTATTAGAGACGCTAGAGTCAGACTACGACAAAACGGTCCACTTGGTTCGAGATGAACAATACGCTCTGTCCCAGGCACTCGGTTATCATAATCCTGAAGCGATCTCCGCAATTTCTTCCTTGGAAGGTTTGCCTACCCAAGTTTTAGATCCCATAAAAAATGAAGAATTTGCACAAAGCGTTAGCCAACGATCTTTTGAATTACAACAAATCGATTTCCTGCGCGAAATCGCAAAACTCAAAAAAACCGAGCTCTTTTTTACATGGCTTGATCCTCAGGGAGACCCAAAAACAGGCCTTGGTTTTAATACTATTCCTCAATTAAAGGTGTCAAGCTCTCAAATTCACGAACTGGAATTAAAACGCGAGCAACTTAAAATCGCAGTTTATCAAAATGCTTACCGTATTGCGAATGAGTATAATGAAACCATTCAATACTTTAATGATGTGAAAACCA
>JBDSKY010000502.1:0-4770 GCA_039916675.1 Bdellovibrionia bacterium | reverse complement strand
TCCGACATGCCTCATGCCCCAGTTCTTCGGTTTTTTTTAGGTAACTTTTAGAAGATGGGTACTTATTTGGCTTTGGCAAGCATTCGGTGCTTTTAAGGGGCTAATGGGTGAAAATTAGGCTTTTTTCTGTTGGATATCAAGAATCAGGCGCACGGGCTTTTTCAGTTCAAAAACCTCGACATTAAAGTGAGGTATAAGTTCGAAAACAAAAGTCCAGGAATCGTCCTCAATTCGAGGCAGCAAAACGATGTTTTTGACTATTTTACTCTTCTTAAAAGCGTCCACTACTTTTTTCGAATCGAAGCCCAGCTTGGGTTGCCCCCAGAGCGTCATGATCATGCGGTTTTCTTCGGAATTAATAGCCAGCTGAAAATAGGGCGCCCGAGGAAGTTCTATCGATTCTCCAGTTTGTTGACTTTCTAAGTCCAGTACTACTCTCTCAAAACCCGGATTGAGGGCTCGACGAATGTCTTTGATGACCACGTTGTTAATAGCTCGATCTCCTCCCATGATGAGGCCGTCGTCTATGTAGGTTTCGGTTTTCTTGCTGTCGGAGACGTGTATTTTTTCGGGCCGAATCTCTGATCTCGCGGCTCCCGAAAATAAGGCAAATGCGGCAAATAAGATGACCTGATTCTGGAAAACCGTCTTTTGATTAATGCCCATGATTTAAGGGTAGCTGCGAGGGGGCTTCTTAGCAAGAAAATCTGTTAGAGAGTTGGGCCCGGGATTGGCGACGATAAAATACAAAAATGAATATCCACGGCAAAAACCAGCCCACAATACTACCTAGGTCGCTCTCTTGATGATTTTGAGCATTTTTTCTTGAATCTCTCGGGTCGTCAGTTTGGGTACCGCAAAATCCGGTTCCATGACCTGCATCTGAATTACCTAAAGAAGGAAATTCTGAAGGACTAGAGTAAATAGGAAATTTTTCATCGAAATTACGGCAGCGAGAATTATTAGGAAGTGAAGTTTCCAGAGGCAATTGATTACTGCTCAAAGATCCCGTAATCAAAATAAACGGAATGCTATCAAGAGATACGGGGCCGGCTGGGTAATCGTTTGCAGAGAGAGGCGATCCTGTCACCTCGAGAGTGTAATCGCCAATAGGTAGATCCTCGGCGATGAGAACTGAATCGTAATTTTTATATCCCGAATCTCCTACATAAACAGGATCAAGTATCTGACTGTTAATAGCAGTCGAATCGGACGAAATAAGATGCATTGATAGGTGAAGTGGAGAATAGAGACTGTAGGCGAGAGCGTGGATTTCGATATGTCCTGAGATTTGTGGGAGGATGTAGTTGTTTATTTTATTCTTTCCTAGTTTATCGGAAATTCCGAAGTATGAATTGGGAACAGAACCGGCAGTCGAATTTGAATTGAAGGATACGGCCTTTGCCGAATGAATTGAATTAGATGAGTCTAAGGTGGTTGACGTCCTACCGCAGTGGATAACCAGAGTAGGGGGTGTTGTAATTTGGTTCTCTCCAACTATAATGGGCTCCGCCTGGAGAGCGTCAGCTTTTTTTACGGAGAAAGTTCGGTCGAAACCCGTTCCGTAATTACATATGGAATGTGTCACTTCCGTATAATAACTTGGCAATACTTGGAGTCCGGCATAGTACGGTTCAACCATTAAGTAATAAGCTCCCGGCTCTAGAGCATCTAATCGGTACTTTCCGGCACGAT
The DNA here is from genome assembly GCA_039916675.1 of Bdellovibrionia bacterium. Classification (GTDB taxonomy): domain Bacteria; phylum Bdellovibrionota; class UBA1018; order UBA1018; family UBA1018; genus JBDSKY01. The sequence goes on along the minus strand of JBDSKY010000502.1, from coordinate 3,075 downwards.
CGCTTAAAGCTGCGGCCAACACAGTGCCCCGCTGTTGAGAAATTGCTAAAATGTGGGCACCTAGTACGGGAGTTCCTGAGGCGGTTAAAACTGTTCCAAGTATACTTCCTCGCCTAGGATGATCGGAGCCAGGATACAGCGCATGAATTCCCACTAGTTCGTCACAGGACAGATGGGCTTGCTCGGGTGATTCCATAAATAGCATTGTGGATTGAAGCGTTGCACTGTGAGAGAGGCCTAAGGCATGTCCAATTTCATGGGCAATGACATTTTGGAGGTAGACACTTAATTTCCCATCCGCCAGTTGGGTTTTTTCCCCGCCATAACCAGAAGTGTCACGGGGATTGTCGGTAAAAATAAAATTGCGATCATTCAGGGCAATATCAGTTTCTAAAATCTCGCCTGTTTCCACTTTATACCAGACTTGAGTTAAGCCCAATACGTTGGAAGGTATCTCAACGTGAGGGTTCGAATTGGAGACAAAATAAAGACTGGATATCTTATTCAGTTCGTTATTACTCGGGTAAATGCTTTGAGAGTTGCCTTGCCAGTAATCAAAGCCCACTGCGTCTGCAGACGCCGCCTTCCATCTTTGAAGGCTGATAACGGCGGCGTCCCAAATTTGAGAGGGGCTTAATCCCGATTGATTGGTAACATTACCCACTAAGTTGAGTTTAAAAGGTTGGATCCAGTGAACTCGGGTGCCCTTTAAGGTCAAAGTATTTACATAGGCTTGGGCAATTGAGCTTGTAAGCATCATGAAAATTGCGATCAAAAAGGTGATCATAGCAAGCTCTCAATCGAAGTCGCGATTGAAGAGAGTTTGCAAGGATGGGGCCGAGGAGTGGCAAGTGGCTTGCGTCAGCCTTTGCGGCGGGTTTTAATGAACTGCCGCAGTACTATTGCACCTGCTAGCGTCAAGATAAAGATCCAGAAATTTGGAAAGCCTGAACCCGGGTCGGTTGATTCAACGATCGGTGTTGATGGTGAGGTTTGGGGATCAGGTATTTGGACAGGAGACGGACCTGCTTGTCGCGGAAGAGTCGGCGGGGAGGAAAGCGTTTTGGTATTTGGATTAGAATCTTGAACGGACTTATCTCCTTCTGAATTTGCTTCTGATCCAGCTTGCGACCGGATCAAAGTTCTCAAGTCATTCAAAGTCCATTTTTTCGGAGGTGAAGCAGCGGGAGTCACATCTGTATTATTACCCAAATGGTTAAAATTATTGAGTCCCATCCCAGTCAGATATTCAGTGCCATCTGCGTCTTTTTGAATATTGTACTTTCCCATCATCATACCCTGGACGTCGTACGATCCGCTTGAATTCCGTTCTTTAAGGAAAACGACAGTATCCTCTCCTTTTTCAAATTCTGAGACCCCAGGTACGGTCAGACCTACGCCATCTTTTTCTCCGCCGAGCTCGCGCATTGAAAGTGAGGATGACTTGTTGATATTTCCTTTTAGAACTTCAGTCGGCTGTAGATCATAGAAGGTGTAAATCCTTTTACCTCCAAAGTCGTCATTGTTCCAATCTGAGTAACTTGCCCCTGCTTTTCCCCTTACAATAATTGGCGCACCTTTGACCGTATCTGGAAACGGCTGAGGGAAAAAGGAGGTGGCGCCAGCTAGAGAAGTTAAGAAGGAGAGAAGAAATGGAGTAATCGAAATTATCTTTTGAAGCACAGCTGATATTATGGCGTTAATTTCAAATTTTTCCAGCAAATGTGTCCCTTTTATTTGACGCGTATCGATTTGCTATGGTATCTGCGGCCTTCCATGAATAAAACGATCAAGTTTATGTCAGGGCTGAAGTCATTAACGCTGGTCTTGCTATCTTTTTTCGTTTTAGGACAAACTTCGGCTCAAGGTAATCTTAGTGAATTTCAAATTACTAAGGTCTGGGAGGAAGTTGCTCCTAAACAGAGACCGAAACTGCATGTCGTTCTTGATTTGGACAACACTATTGTGTCGAACGCGGAGACTTTAAGTGCAGACGTCATTGATTTAGGAACGTTTGGAAAATATGATCTAATGCACGGTGCTACCCAGTTCATAGTGGCATTGGTTCATTTACCCGGTATTGAAGTTAGCTTTTTCAGCGGAGGTCCTGAGGATCGAAATCGTCTTCTTATAAGCGAGATAATGCATTTGGTGTGGTCCAAACACGAAATTCTGATATTGCCAAAATATTACTCAAAGCAACATCTTTCTCATTCCGATTCAAGTGGTTTCGGGAGAAAGGACCTAAGTGTTTTAGGTGACTCTATAGATTTGAATTGGACTATCTTAGTGGATGATAATCCAGCGTTTATTATGCCCGGACAGGAAAATAACTGGGTGGGTGTAAACCCAGCTAAGTCTTGTTCGAGGTCTGATCCTGAAAAGTATCACTTAGTTAAGAATAAACTCATCCCTGCACTTGGATTGATTGCTCTGGCCCTTGAAAATTCTATTAAATACGATTTAACTCCTGTTGCAGCTTTGAAAGCGATAAAGGATGAGAGAGGTACTCGACCCAATGAGGCGGCTGCCTGTCAAATGGACTTTGAACGAGGGCTTCTGGAAATTCAAAAAGTCGAACCTGATTTTAAATTAGCAAAAAAGTATAATTCATTGAATGCGGCTTAAGGTTTTCCAAAGAGTTTCCTCTCTTTAAGCTATGCTGATTGATTTTGTGTCTGATGTTAGATTAAGATTTTAGCGTGGATCACTTGTGAGAGTCCCTCAAAGATTTTTATTGGTTTTTGTTCCTTGGTCCGTTTTCTGGCAGCAGAGTGGTACCTCATTGCGGGACCACGTTCCGATCGATTTTGGATTTTCAGCATCCAGGGAATGTACAGGGATTGATAAAGTTTATCACGGCAAAGTAGCGCTTCGGGCAACTACACAGTCTTACGGGTTAAGTCATAGAACAAAGCCGTTGAATGACGACGATGCAATGTTATTTATAAATCCTAAACCAAAAGCCATTTCTTTCTGGATGTTTAAAACCCATATTCCATTAGACATAGCCTATTATGACTCCAGGGGATTAATGCGGGGCGCTTATTATATGCCCGTAGAACAGGACCCTCT
>JBDSKY010000501.1:0-7857 GCA_039916675.1 Bdellovibrionia bacterium | reverse complement strand
TTTGGAATGGGAATTGATAAATCGGATATTCGAACTGTAATTCATGCCGGGCTTCCGGGCAGCGTGGAAGGTTACTATCAAGAAATTGGTCGCGCGGGCCGTGATGGGAAGCCTTCGTTGGCAGTATTGCTTCATTCTTATGCAGATCAACGCACTCATGAGTTCTTTTTTGAACGGGATTATCCTGAAGTGAAAATTTTGAAAGAAATTTATCAGACGCTTCATGAGGAAAGCAGGCCTAAAGACTGGGTCTACCAACAAGTGTGCGATAAAATCGGTAAGGTGGATTCTGATCTCTTTAACAAGGCACTCGAAAAACTTTGGATTCATTTAGGTGCTCGAGTAGATCCTGAGGAAAACGTGGCGAAAGGAAATTCCACCTGGGAAAAAGCCTACCTCGAGCAGTTCGATCACAAACAAAAACAACTTCATCAAATGATTGCCTTCACCGAACAGAGCCAGTGCCGGATGAGAAATCTAGTGCGCCATTTTGGGGATCAGTACGATTCGGGAGAAGATTGTGGCCTTTGTGATTTCTGTCTTCCTGAACAAGCGGGACAAGTCGGAGGGCGTGGGTCAGTAACAATATCTTTAGGTGAGCAGCAGTTGGTTGCGGCGCTAATGGCCTCTTTGGCAGGTCAGGACAATACGGCGGCAGGGCGACTTTTCACCGAACTCACTCAGCTTCATCCCCAGTTGGAACGCAAAGATTTTGAGCGAATACTAAAAGGCTTAAGCCAGGCTAGGTGGGTTGAGATTAACGAAGCCTCTTTTCAAAAAGGAGGAGAGACAATCTCCTACAGAAAAGTATCGCTTGCAGAAAAGGGACGGCAGGCCACGAGCGAAGATCTTCAGCAGCTTAAGATTGCGGGAAGTTCCTATGGATCTGCTTCGATGACTGGTCTGGTTTCTACTTCTAATGGAAGTGCTGGAAAATCTGCCAAGAAAACTAAAACCACAAGGCTCCGAAAAAACCGCTCAAAGTCTACGCCCTATTCTCAAAGTGAGACAGAGTCCGAACTTTCACCGGGGGCGAGTCTTCTTTTTGAGTCACTACGTTCCTGGCGTTTGGAAGTTGCTCGTAAAAGAGGAATCCCTGCGTTCCGGATTTTGAGCGATCGAGTTTTGAAGTCAATTTCTACTGAGTTGCCACGTGATCCTGATGCGATTCGTACCGTTAAGGGAATTGGGCCTAAGCTTGCTGACCTGTATGGACGAGATATTATACGGATCGTAAACGGGAAGGGATAACGATGTGATCATGAGAAATTCTGGTCGGCAAAGCCTCACAGGGAGTTCCTGGTCATTTTTTCCAGAAACGGAGCTTTGATTTTTCAGGTTTTTCTTCCGCTTCTTTTTGGAGAGTGTTTGTTTCCACTGCTACTTCTGACAATTTACCGCTCAAGTGCGTTAACTCGCCAAAGTGCTCAAAATCTAATTTTTGATCTTCCTTGGCCGTAATGGCTTTGAATAGAATAGGGTATTTTAAAAACCTCTGAATCGGCATTAAACTCAAGGCCGATGGGGTAACGATCAAATTTGTGCTGTTTTGGCTGCTTTTTAACTTGTTCTTCAAATCTGGCAGGCGTTCTGCAATAATCTCTTTCCCTTCTTTTGAGTTTTCGATTCTTGCAAGTATTTGCGAAAAAGCTTTATAATTTACGAAATATTCTTGGTAAGGTTTTTTTAAAGTTTCAGGATCAAAATGTTCGAGTACACTTTTTTCCATTTTTAAAATTGAGTTCTTTTCGGCCTTTACCCCCGAAAAACCTGGCTCTAGCTTCGCAATGAGAGACTTGCTGTTGGCTAATATTTTATTTAAAGAATCGACTAAATTATTAACAAGAGGAAGTTCCGATTTTTTGATAAGTTTTTTATTGATAAATTCTTGTATGACAGTCTTGCCTCGGTTTTGATCTTCAATGAAGAAGTGTAGGCCTTCCGCAAAGACCTTCTCGGACGAGAGTATTTCTTCTAATTGATGAAATCTTTTGGCGATAAGTTTTTCGTCTTTTGACGCTGAGTTAGGTGAGTCTTGAGTACTCGAAGCCTGCTTAGGGCTTTCGACATCGATTCCGCTATCTAGCCCGGGTGAAATAGAGACGCTTTGGTGGACTGGGCTGGTTTTGCCATGGTTTAGGGAAGAATCTTTAGTGCAATCAGGGCACTTCGCCGGCGAACTGGTTTCATTGATATACTTAGGTAACTCTTTGATCCAGGAAATCATTTCAGAATATGGAGTTGCGGTGCGCGCTATGTGCCGTACTTCTTCATGGGGTGATTTTAAAAGATTAGCTTTTATGATTTCCCGCCCCGGATTGGGATAATCGGCTAAAAGAGCTTCTGCGGCTTCTCGAACTTCTGAATGTGGAGAGAGCATGGCCTTTTCAAATACGAGACCTACTAAACCAAAATTCGGGCCATGCAAACGGCTCATTTCAACAATTGCGCCATATCTAAGATCACTGTCGTCACTTTTGAACCCTTGTTCAAAAGCTTTTAGTGCGTTTTTCCCTTGAAACGGACCTCCGGAACTAATTTGAATAGGCTTCGCTGGCACTGGATCAGCAAACGGATCAGTTTCAGGAGTGATCTGAGTAGAAATTCTAGGTTTTGGATATGAAAGATTCATTGTTCGATGAACATTAATGGCCCTGTTAACAATTCTTTTCATTTTGAGGCCATCTGTACGAATTTCTGGAACGAGCGGAGGCGTCGGTATTCTCTTTTTGTTAGGCGTAGGAATCACAGCTGGCTCACTTGAACCAACCGATACATTCGCAGATGGAGCTGGGAGGACTGTGACCGGTTCTACTACGGGAACTGTGTGTATTGGATGAACTAGCGGCTTTCTTAAAGAATGCTCGACCAATGTTTCATTTGTTACGTGTAGTTGACTTTTATTTGCTTCTGATCGATCCAGAGCTTGCTGAACATATTTCTCCAAATCGCCAACTTCCTTTAAAGTTTCTTTTTTTAGTTTAAGATCTTCCCGGAGTCGATCTCGAAGGTTTACTCCGGCCCTTTGGTTTGCAAGGTTAGCAAGGTCAGCATCGCTTTCTTGAATTCGATTATCTATTTTTTCCAGCGCGGCCTTTTTTTCGTCTAATCTTTTCAAAAGGCGACTAGTATTTCGTTCCTCTTCTTCTGCTTTACGCTGAAGAGCCTTTTGCTTATCTTTTAAATTCTGAAGTTCTGCTTGGTATTCCTCTGCGTTTGCCTGCGGCTTTGGCTGAGGGTAAGAGGGGGCAGCGATTTTTTGATGGTTTCCAGTCCCAGCATGGGTAACTGGAAGAGTGCTGAATAAAGTTAGAACGATTGCCACCCAGTTAAATAAAAGTTTAAATCTTCCTGTTCGACGGCTGCCGGCGCATAACGCGCGCGAGTTCTTGGTCATACTATTATTATACTGAAATACTGTATAAATACACGACTATTCTAGTTTATTAATCAATAGTGGCTTAAGGCTTTGTATTTACTATGTTTTGTGAAAGGCTCTCGGGTCTTTAAGTACTTTCTTTTAGCCATACCGTTGGTCTTACTTCTGGAGCTGCAGCATCGTCAATATAGAGTCCAATAGTGGCTCCGCCTACAAAAATGACCTGGCTTACTAGATCCCCTAATCCTTGAGCAATGATTTCAATCATCTCCACACTTTTATTAGTTTTCACCTTTAAACCTCTGCTTTAGCTCTTCGTGGGCTAACTTTTTTTCTCGGGAGCGTCCCACCCGAAGTGCATCTACAAGCACAAGGAATTGGTAAAGCTTTGGATCTTTCTTTGCTGCAGCCGGTACCGAAGAATAGAGCGGTCGTATCGTTTGTCCGCGACAATCTCCGTCTTCAGTTGGCCAAACATAATTTTCAATATCGGAGGACATAATTTTTTCCACAAGGGGGGGGGCACTATGTGCCGTCGGCATTCCCCGGGAAATAGGCCCTGGTTCAACAGGAAAGGCATACCTCAGTCCATAGGTAAGAAACTCCAGAAATGCTAATCGAAATACTTTCCTTTTTTTACCATCCACTAGTCCTGCAATTCTGCTTCGTTCTAAAGACTCAAATATTTCCGACTGACTCATTTCAAGATCGTGCGCCACATCGGAATAGCGCCATTTCAAATCACCTAAACATACAAGTTTAAGCAAAATGACAATATCTTGTGGCCGCATCCCTGAATGAGTCTTCATAAAGATAGTATAACCTATTATTTGCTATTCGCAAATTGCGAATTAAGAATAGATGTTACATTGTGTAGACCTCAACTTGTTGAAATTATTGAGTATTGTATTTTGTTGTCGACGAGCCTTGGACGGACGATCCATCATCCAGACGGCAACGTGTCGACAACTCTGAACCGTAACCGAGAGCTATCGCTATAAAAAGCATTATGAACCTTTCAATTTTCATAATAGTTCATACTAATTTATAAGAACTTTGACGCTTTCGATGTATTTTCTATTGTCTAAAGAGCTCTACAACCCTTTCTTAGTCATTGCCGGGGTCCGGGTGATTATCGAGAGACTGAAGGCGGTTTAACATGCACCAGTTTCGTTTTCTTGGCCTTTGGACGATTGATCTTTTGGGTAATTTTAGGTCGCTTAGTTTTTGAAGTTTTAGGAAGCTTTATAACCTTGCCCGTTTGAGCGGATTCAAGGATCGCTTCAATGATGCGGATATCAGCAAGCCCTTCCTGGCCGCTGGGCTCGATTTGGGAATTATTCAGGACACAATTCGAAAAATAATCGGTTTCTCCCGCAAAGTGATCTCTTGCTTGAAACTTCCATGTTTTTGATTTGTTGCGAATCATGCCTTTCAGGGTTTTTGCCCCAAGATAGGTGTAGGCCGGATCAAGACTCAGTTCTCCCTTTGTGCCTATGATTCGAAAGGTATCTGAATTAAAAGCTCCAAAGCTAAAGATAATGGAAGCAATTCTTCCCCCAGGGAAGTTCAATGTCACGCTCATTGTCTCCTCGACATCATCTAAAGGCCATTGTTCACTGCATGAGGATTGGGCGAAAAGTGAAATGGGCTCATCTCTAAAAATGTATCTCGCAGCATTAATATCGTAAATTCCGATATCGTAGGTCGGCCCTCCTCCTTGAGATACTGGCAGGGTGCGAATGTTTTGCAGTCGCACAGTTTGACAATGAATGGATTGAAATATTTTTAAATCTCCCAGTTTTCTCTCGGTATGGATCAGCTGGATTGTTTTGAGGTGAGATTCTTCGACATGAAGGCGGTAAGCAATCATCAGTTTGATCTTACTTTTTTCACAGGCCTGAATCATTTCGCGACATTCTTCAGAAGTCACTGCCATGGGCTTCTCACAGAGAACATGAATTCCAGCCCGTGCCGCTCGAATCGTGAAGTCTTTATGCAGGTGATTCGGCAAAGCTATGAAGACAGCGTCTATTTTGCCGCTCTTGAGCAAATGATCATAGAGTTCGTAAGAATAGAGATTCTTGACACCATACTTTTTACCTAAAACTTTCAATTTTTTCTTATCGCTCGATACGAGTGCGACAAGCTGAGATTCTTTGGTATGTAAAAATCCGGGTAAAATCGCTATTTGAGCAATGTGTCCTAGTCCCACGACGGCAAATCTAAGTTTGGTTGGCATGAGTGACTTCCCCTTTTTGTCGATTAAGCCGTAAGTTGAGTCTTATCTCAAGGCCTAGAAGAAAAAAGAATCACCATCCTAATTATGCTACGAGTCTGGCAGAAGTTTGGTTCTTAAGCCCTTATTAGCTTTCTCTTCAAGAATTTTAGGAAGTTCCCCTAGGGCCTCGCCCATCTCTCGAAACAGGAGTTTAAATACAGTCTCTTTTAGTTTGGCGACTTCTGACGAAGGGACAATTTGTTTCCTCATGAGTACGTAGAGGTAGCTTGCAACTTTGGCTAGACCTGCGCCACCTTCGAGCCGGATAGTGTTTTCTAATTTAGGCTGAACTCCGGACCAGGGCTCATCAAGCTTGAAGTAGTACTCTCTGGTAAGGAGGATTTTCATGGCAATTTCTGCTTCGCTTGCACTCATGAGGGCACGCAACCCTCGATCTTTAGCATTTACGACGGGCACCCAGATTGCAGGTTCTTGCTTTGGGGATCTGGAGAGTGCTGATTTTTTGACTTCCAGTTTGTAAAATAAAATGGGCACTCCACTGAGAGTGCGAGTTTCGGTGCTAATTATGTGACATTTGCCATGCATGGCATAAATAACAAAGGAACCTGGAAGAAACTCGGTTTGGGGCACTTCGGTTGGGCCTTGCGTTTCCATGTTTTCTCCCTGCTCGTGTCATTTGGACACTGGCTTGTGAAGTTAAGTTGTAAATCTGATTAATACTGTCAATTTAGCGAATTCGAACAAAGAGGCTAAATTCCCTCTTACTCTTAAAGGCTAACAGAAGGAAAAGAACGGAGCAATGTGCGTTTCGTTAATAAGCTTGATTATTTATGAGAAGTGTCACAAACAAGAAGTTATGGGACGCGGTAGAAAATCAAAAATACAAAAAATGAAGAATCGTAAACGTCAGTCAGCCAAGAAAGCTCGAGTCAAGAAGCAGGGCGAGTCAGTTCATAAGTCGCGTATGGCTTAGACTTAGACCGCTACTTTCAGCATACCTTATCGATTTGGTTTGATCTTTTACCTAACGCGTTGCGTTCAGGTAAGAGTTTTTTATTGCCCGCAGCATACCAAGGGCCTTATCATCATTAGTAGTTACTCCATCAATATTTAAGATTTAGCATCCATTTGCCGATTTGTTCAGGAGAGACTTGGAAAAAGCTTTCAGACACAACGCGAAAGGTAGCGGTATGCAATTCAAACGAATCTCTGGGAAATTACTAATAAATCTGCTTTTAGGAACTGCGATTATCGTAATCCCGCTGACGGGGCGTGCTTCTACCTACGAAGAACTCAAAGATCATAAAAAGAAAGTTGAGCATGAAAAGACCGAGCTCAAGAAAAAAGAAAAAAAGATAGAGGAACTTAGGAAACAGATTGTAGCCATTAAGGCCTTAGATAGTACTCCTGCTACCAAGCTTGGCCAAATTGGGAAATCTGTCAAAGGCCTAGGAATAAACTCCGCGTTGAGCGCCGATTGTAAAGCCAAGTGCACCAGATTATCTGCCGGAGGCGGTTGTAAAGAATCCGATTTTAAAGATTCCAACGGTAAAGAAATTGCCCCGACCGCGGGTCAAGACGATAAGACCGATCCAGATCTATGCACGGCAATTTTTAACGGACATTTAACAAATGTTGATGAAGACAAATATGGAGGTGAAACTCACCTCGATAGAGATAGCTTAACGCCTTCTTGTCTCAGAGCGCTGCAAAGCTGCGGAGACACTGAGAAGCTAATAAAAGTTCAGGGACTTCATCTTGAAATTTACGGTCTTAAACAAGAAATTACTGGAATTAAAAACGACGTCCTTCCCGATCTTGAAAAAGAAACTAAAGACATCGAAGGTAACTGCGTAGATTGCCATTCTCGCCAAATGTTCTCGAACGGCATGATGATGGGCGGCGGCGGCGTTATGATGGGTGGTCACATGGGTGCCGGCATGGTGGGCGGCCAAATGGGTCCTGCTGGAATGATGGGCGGCGGCATGATGGGTGGGATGGGAATGAGAACACCCTCCAAAGGTGATTATATTGTCGGCGGCATTTCGGCACTTATGCCCGCGATTTTAGGCGGCATGAATTTAGGCGCATTTGCGATGGAACAAAATGCGTATTCTAATAATTACACTCAATATCTAGGATTTTGTCAGCAAGTTGGAGTTCCTTGTAATCAGCCCGGCTATATGGGTGGGTTCGGATACATGGGAGGCCCCCTCGGTGGTATGGGCATGGGCGG
>JBDSKY010000500.1:0-4284 GCA_039916675.1 Bdellovibrionia bacterium | reverse complement strand
GTATATCCGTATAATTCGCGCTCCTTTGCGAGGGGTCGTTAGCTCAGCCGGTAGAGCAGCGGACTTTTAATCCGTTGGTCGCCAGTTCGAATCTGGCACGACCCACCAGTTTGCAAAAGAACTCAAGTTTTCCTGTAATGCCGCTTTAGCTCAGTTGGTAGAGCAACCGCCTTGTAAGCGGTAGGTCGTCAGTTCGAATCCGACAAGCGGCACCACTATCTATAAGGCTTACAGTATGTAGGCCTTTCTTGTTTGCGGCGAGTTATTGTTCGTGTAGGGATGATGTAGGATTTGTGGCGCAATGACGCTGCGCTTGTAACTGCCCCCCTTACCGCCCGTCACGCCGCTTGCAGCAAAGCCCTCTCATTCACCCTCGCCGTATCGATGCCGGTAGTTGAGAATCACCCGCTCGGTTTCCGTCTGTACATGGACAGATGCGACCGTTTCTCCCTCCCGCTTCCAGCTCCAGCCTAAGGCTTAGCCTGCATGGCATCCGCCATTGAGCTATAGGTGAATTGGAAATTCTGTGCTGTTGTAAAAAATTCAGATTTGAACGAACAGAAAATGCTGAGTGTGGCATTCCTGTTTTGTTCCCATAGGATAGGACCGTGTTTTCCGCGAGCGACTGCTCATCGGCCATAAGGACCATTCGCTGTTAGAACTTGAGGTGCCGCAGACAGCACTACAACTGTCATTGGCAAATGCTGTAAATTTGATTCTGCTCGGCAGATTATGGATGACAACATCTGCCCAGAGCGGACGATCATCCGTAATGTTCAGGTTGATTTAATGGTGCACCGCAAAGATTCGATCCACTGTTCATTCAATTGGACCAAGAAAGACGGAGCGATTCATTCGGCCATGGCGGCAAAGTGGCTTTACTGTTAGATTTCGGGTTGATGTATTTAGTGCCCCCGTGTTACTTGAACGGGGCGAAGAGTTAAACTAAAGGGAGATATCAATGAAAACAGAACTGTTTACAGTTTCAAAAATCTTTACCGAGACTTTATTTCGCATCCCTGATTATCAGCGTGGATATGCATGGCAAACAGAACAATTAAAAGATTTTTGGCTTGATTTAGAGCAGCTTAATGGCGAGGAAATGCACTACACAGGGGTTCTCACTCTTGAAGCTGCCCCAGAGGCATCGTGGTCTGCATGGGAGGATGATCGTTGGATCATTAAATCCCGCCGTTATAAGCCCTACTATGTCGTAGATGGCCAGCAGCGTCTGACAACAGTAGTTATTTTGTTGACCGCCATAATTGAGGCTTGCAAAAATAAGCAGCTTAACTTTACGCCTATTGATGATATTCGTCGCAAATATATATTCGACTCAAAACTTGAAACCTCTTCGAGGTCATATATATTTGGTTATGAAAAGGATAATCCTAGCTATGAGTTCCTAAAGAAGAAAATATTCCTTGAGAATTCAGATCACCATGCGCCTGATGAGGATACGATTTACACAAAGAATTTGATTGCTGCAAAAATGTTTTTTGTTGAACAATTAAAAGATGTAACTCACGCAAAATTGGAAAAGATTTACACGAAAGTTACGCAACAATTCGTGTTTAATGCCTATGAGATTTCAAGCGAAATTGATGTGTGTGTGACATTTGAAACGATGAATAATCGAGGGAAGCCCCTTTCGTCTCTTGAGCTCCTAAAAAATAGACTTATTTTCTTATCAACGAAACTTGCAACTGGAGAAAATGGGGGAGGGAGCTTGCGTCGTGCAATTAACGACGCTTGGAAAACGACCTATCATTTTTTAGGGAAAAATGATGAGCGAGCCTTAAGTGATGATGAGTTTCTGAGAACCCATTTGTCATATTTCTATGTGACAGAATTAGTAAAATTCCCTGATGCAAACGATGAATTGCATAGGGATAAAGCTTTTCGGCGATTTGTGCACACTCTTGAAGAGAGTGGTCGCTTTCTATTAAATGACCTCTTTACACCTAAACGCCTAGGTGGGAAGGTTAATGATGATCTGCCGCCTATATCTCGTAATTTTATATATGATTTTTCTCAGCACATAAAATCCTCTATTGAAACATATTACAATTTAAGCACTCCCAAACAGTCGACTTTTACTGAAGAGGAAAAAATTCAACTAGAACGTATAGGTCGATTGAAAGGCTTCAATCCATCAAGCATATTGCTTGCAGTTTATTCCAAAGAAAGTGACTCACGGAAACGTCTTTTATTTCTTGAACAGTTTGAGAGATATAACTTCTGCATGTCTATGGGAATTGTGGCTATGCAAATGCGTAGAGGCCCTTTACCGAATTTTTTCGTAGATTATACGTCGGGTAAAAAAACTATTGAAGATATTACGGTAATCTTGGCAAATGGGATTGAAGAAACACTCCGTGAAACACCCCTGCCGGATATGCTACATGATTGGGTAAAAAATGGGCATGGCTATTACGGTTGGAGATCAATAAATTATTTCTTGTATGAGTATGAGGTTCATTTGCAAACACAGTCTAAATCCAACCGGGAGAAAATTTCATGGGCGGAGTTTTCAGCGGAAGACTATAGCGACGATTATGAAACTATTGAGCATATTTATCCACAGCGTGCTCGTGATCCTTATTGGAAAGAAAGATTTTCTAAATATTCAACAACTGAAAAGCGAGCAATCAGAAATTCGTTTGGGAACTTGCTCGCGTTATCTAGGCGACGTAACTCATCGCTAGGAAATAAGAGTTTCACAGATAAGCTGGGAGACGAATCAAGCAAGACCGGTTATCGTTATGGCTCCTATTCAGAGAACGAGGTTGCATTGCTTAAGGATTGGAATGCTGACGAGATTGTCAATCGCGGGGTTAAACTTCTTAATTTTCTTGAGAAGCGGTGGAAATTAACTATCGGAGATAGAAACCAAAAAATACGTGCTCTGGGGTTGAGCTTTCTTTACAACAAATACCCACAAGGGTAATCAGGGTAGTAACAACACTCTTATTTAGTGCTTGGTGAATTGACTGGAAAACATCGAGGCATAAATTAAAGTTAGATGTGGGTGAAGCGGTTTATCAAGATACAAATTTTCGGAGGCTGAAATGAGAAAAATTCTTTTGGTGGTGTGCTTGTGCGCTTCAAGTGCTGCGTTTGCAACGCCTGCAATCTGGACGGGAAACAAACAAAAAATTGAAACGCCGGGTGGTGGAACAAAGTGGAAATGCGAATACCAAGTTGCCTACACTATGCAGATGATCCTGTTCTGGCGAACATTTTCTGATGCATGCCCCTCTGAGGTGGAGGTTTATTTTTAACGATGCGTAAATTGTTTTGGGGCTTAGGGGTGCAGGAGCTGATTGTGAGATTGTGATGTCGCGAATTATTTCAGGAGCCAGTCTTGCGCTGGTTCTGTTTTTTAGTGCAGGGGCTTTAGATGATTGGGGTTTGCGGACTTGGGGTTCTCTGGCTTGGGCAGCTGAGTTGCCTCCCCCACCACTGATGGCTGCGGCCATTGAACCAAAAATTAACACTACTCCGAAAATTACTTCAAAATACTACCTGGATAATCTCCCGCAAACCCTGTGCGTGCGAGGCCAGTTCAGCTCGGCACATTCCTCACATGTTTCCGGCAAGTCCGCCCACCGGCAGTCATGTAAGTTTAGCTATGTAGAAACGTCCCCGATGAATTATGAAGCAATTCATCTCGCCCCACCTGGCGTTGGCGGCAATCCCAGCAATCCGCGTAACCTTTGGCCTAAGCCTCAGATCAGTGCCTGGGATGCAGCCCAGAAAAAACGGCCCCAGTTGGTCACTTCCCGCATGGTATGCACGCAGGAAATAACACTCGCGGAAATACAGCAAGAAATTTCGGCAAATTTGATAGAGTTGTGGAAAAAATTATGTATTGTGCGAGTGACATTTTTCATTTCACTATAGCTTCCCATAGTTTGTGAAAGTGTGGCTCATGCGTTTGGAAAAAAGTGTCAGACACGTGTATAAATATTTAAAATTGACTATTGGACTGCAATAGCGAAGCTTGCGACAATGCAATACGTTATTTTGGTTTAAGCCGATGAACCATCAGCCACCGCTGATTGTTTAATTAAGGGGGAGTAATGAATAGAATTATTATTGCCATATTTGCTTTCATACTGAGCGCGTGTTCATACATGCCACAACGTTACAGCGTCTCTGCAGAAAATACCGAAGCGTTAAACAAATTGGGAGTGAGCAATATCAATGTGGGACCGTTTACCAAAGCCGCCGAATTCGACACGCGTTGTAAGGTTGTTTCCGGGGAAGTGAAGAAACCTG
>JBDSKY010000499.1:0-7891 GCA_039916675.1 Bdellovibrionia bacterium | reverse complement strand
AGTGTGGAGAGATCATCTGATGGAGAAGTTGGATCACGAGTTTCCCGGGTATGGTTTAGCCCAGCATAAGGGTTATCCAACTCCAGAGCATGCTAAAGCTTTACAGAAACTTGGCATACTGAAGATTCATAGAAAGTCTTTTAAAACAGTAGCAGAAACCTCGCTTTAGAAAAGGAACGACTTATTAGGCCAATTTGAAATGGCGATGGACTGATTGGCGGAAAGGTTGTTAGATTATGAATTCAATGAATGACAAAAAAGAATACAAAATACTCATTGTCGATGATTACGATCTGGATCGCATGATTTTTATCCGCTTCTTGGCGGGCGATAAGGAAATGAAATATCAGTTCCTAGAGGCCGAATCTGCAAAAGACGCAGTCCAGATTTTGGACTCGACCCCCATCGATTGCTTAATTACCGATTACAATCTACTTGGAGAAACAGGCTTGACGCTTATGGACAAGCTTAGGAACGAGAGTCGTAAGACCGTCCCTGTAATGGTATCAGGCACGAGCGATGAGAAAGTCTTAAAATTAATTTCAAATAGAGAGTTTCTATTTTTTCAAAAAGATCACTTAGATCGACAAGATTTCTTGACGAAAATCAAGACTCGGCTATTGGCAAGCTGACCTCAAAATTCAGCAATGGCCCTAAGTATTTGACAAAACAGCTGCCGGCCTATACTTTTCGGACGAAAATTAAATAGAGTCAAAGTCGAGTCTTCCGCCCTGGAGAGTTCGTTGAAGGGGAAATTAATGAAGCGCAGCACCAATAAGAAATCAAATAAGAAAAATCTAAGTGACCATAGGGCTAAGCTATTTATTCAGGTCCTGCGTTATCTTAAAGATGACTCTTGCGATGAAGAGATGCAAGGCTTGCAGCAGGAAATCGAAGATATCTTTCGGCGAGGGGATCAGGACACGATAGATTTCATATCTCAGAGCCTTAACAATCAGGAGTTCGAAGAACAGTATGAGGAATGGCTTCACCTTCTGGATTCTTTTTGTTCTTACCAAGATCAGCTATTGAACAGTAAAAAAGAGAAGCTCAAGGCAATCATGCTTTTGATTCCAGTGGTGGTCTCAGTAGCTTCTGAGAGAGATGATGCCGACGACTCCTTTGAGTTAGTGAAAATGGGTGTGCTACGCGATCTGATGATTCAATCTGGGCTGATTTCGGATGAAGGCGAAAATCTAGGGACTTTAAATAATCTGTTTTCACTGGAGGAAATCAGAGCAATTAGTCAAACCATGAGACATGAGTTATTAAAAGTCTTCACGGGGGATAAATTGGCTCAGAACCCCATTTTTAAAAATATTCTGCAGCCGTCACCTCTTGTGCCGGGAAGTGTAAATATTAAGTTAAAGTTCATCATTGGTGTCGCGACTTTGAAAGAGAGTGGAAATATATCTCCTCTTTCTAGATTGCTTGATCCGGATGAATTTTATGAAGATGAGCAGATGGACAAAGATGTGATGGTATTGGAAGCTTTTTCGAATGTGCTTTCAGAAAAGTTACCCTCCTTATTGAAAGAGAAATCCGGTGTAGCAATAACTACTCACATTACTTCCATCGAACGGTACACTTTCGAAGGTTTGCGATTCTCTATAAATGGTTTTGAAGAGTTTAAGGTGTCCCTTTTATTCGAAAAATCAGCCTTACTCGAAAACCCTAAAGTGAAGATCAGTAAAGTAAAGGACCAGCCTTTAGAGTTCGTATTGTTTGATAAAGACTTGGAAATTTTCAATGTGTCGGTCAACCTTTTTTATGATTCGTTGGATGATATAAAAGACTACTTGGATGAGATAGTGAGAGATCTGGAATTTAGGGAGTTCTACTGCGAATCCCAAACTGAAGACGGAGTGATCTTCGTTAAGAAACCGATGAAAGGCTACGGTAAGTCTCGCGGTGGTCATCTAAGATTGCTAAACTGAGTTTCAGGGTCGAAACTGCCTTTTTAGGAGGTTTGAGAACAGCTAGCACGCTAAATCCACAAATTTGGCAGATAGGTCCAGTGTTTACCGTCCCAGGCCAGAAGGTCGAGTCTAAGGGACTTGGCAGGGCCCCGATATTTCGTCAGATATTGAGCGGCAGTATTTTTCAGACGTTGTTGTTTCCAGGGGTCAACACTTTGCGGGCCTTCCATCCAGTTGGAGGGTGACTTAGCTCTCACCTCTACAAAGACGAGTTCGAGTTGTCCGGTTGATAGGAGTTCTTCAAAGATTAGATCAATTTCACCGAACTTGGTCCGGTAATTCTTAGACAAGAGCGTGGCTCTTTTTTCAGTAAGAAACCATTCAGCGGCTTTAGCTTCCGACTCTCTGCCTAGTTTGTGCCGCTCCTGTACTGTCATTCTGGGTGCCGAGGCTACCAGTTTTGGAGTGAGGGATAAAGCTGTTTTCCATAGCTTTCAACTGAAATGAAGCTGCTCCCGCAAATTCTAAGAATCGAAACTCTTACGAGCTCGGTCTTCATTTTCGTAAATTTGAAATAGCTCAGTTTCATCAAATGCTTTAATGATCCGACGAAACTCGCTTTTAACATTGCAATAACGGGGCTTTGTCGTTGCACTAGCGTTGAATTCCTTGAGCGTTTGGACAAATGAGGAAATCCCGCTGGAACCAACGAATTCCAGATTTTCTAGATTAAATATAATTTTTCTAGGGACTGAGTCCGTATTTTCGTTTCTTGTTAATTTTGACAAGTCTTCTCGAAGGGGAAGATAGGTATCGAAGTCGAGAAGTCCATCCATATTAACTATGATTGTGTCGCCATTTTTCTTAATTTCAGTTTTCATTGAAAAGCCTCCCAGGCCCTTCTATTATGATCCCAACTATGAACGACACCAAGAGGCAAAATTTGCCGCAAATTCTATCGCCAGGTTTATGGGTTGTGGCGACTCCCATTGGTAATCTTGCTGACTTGTCTCCCAGATGTAGATCTGCGCTTGAAGAGGCCGATTGGATTCTGTGCGAAGATACTCGCAGAACCTTAAATCTTTTGCGAGCGTTAGGCTTACCTTCTGAGGGGAGGTTAAAGCGCCTTGATGCCCACACTGAAGCGGATGTCTCTTCCTACTGGATTGATAAACTTTTAGGGGGAGCAAAAGTTGCTTTGGTTTCGGATGCGGGAACGCCGGTAGTGAGTGATCCAGGAGCGGTTTTGGTGGCCCGAGCTTCATCAGCTGGGATACGAGTCACTCCGTTACCGGGGCCTTCGGCGGTCATGACGCTTTTAGCGGCTTCCGGATTTCAAGAGACTGCTTTTACATTTCGGGGTTTTTTTCCTCGTAAGCGGGCGGAGCAAGTCAAAGAGCTGGAGCAGGCCTTCAGGTCTGCAGAACAGGTTTCTCCGATCTGGATTTGGTTTGAAAGCCCGCAGCGAATAGAGGAGTCTCTTAAAGTACTGTCGACCTATTATCCGAGTATTCCTACAACCGTTGGCAAGGAATTGACGAAAGTTTTTGAGCGGATATTTTACGGGACATCCACAAGCGTGGCAGAGCAAGTGAGTGCTGAACTGCAAAGGGAAGGAAGCGTGGGGGAGTGGTGTTTTTCCGCTTGTTTTCCAGTAAAAAAGATGGAGAAAAATCCACAAGAGCTTGTCCTGAAAGATCTTGATCAAACAGAGGCAGCAGTGGACGACAATACTGACTGGGTCAAAGCCGTCAAATGTTTGCTGACTGCGGGGATTTCTGCCTCAGAAACCGCGAGAATCGTAAGCCAACAATTTGGCATTTCTAAAAAAATCTGTTACCGATTAGTTATTCTGCATTCTCAGTATAAAAAAAACGTCTGAGGGGGGTTGACCCAGTCCAGAACCTCCGTAAACTTAAATATGTGGTTGTGGTAAGAATCCATGGATGGATTCTGAGAGACTCTAAAAAAGTTCACAGGCCTCAGTGAAGTCAGGAAGATATCTCACTGAGGCAATTTCATACCCTATTTTTTAATTATCAATTCTTGCCTGGCGAACGATACCCTGTTAAGTTTTTGGACAAATGGCCTGGTTTGATGATTTAAAGACCCCGAGAATCAAGTCCCAAGTTTCGCAGAGAACCTCCAAGGTCCCAGAAGGGCTTTGGGTCAAATGTTCCTCTTGTGGTGAAATCCTTCAATCTAAAGTCCTTAAAGATAACTTTCAGGTATGTCCTGAATGTTCTTACCATTTCCGAATGTCAGCCGCAGAGCGGATTTCGTTCCTTATAGATGAAGGAAGTTTTGACGAATATGGTGAGAATTTGGTTTCCTTGGATCCCCTTGAGTTTGATGATTTGAAACCGTATAAATCTCGATTAAGGTCGGCTGCAAGTTCGACAGGGGTGCGGGATGCGTTTGTCGCAGGTAGGGCTAAATTAGATGGCCTCCCTTACCATTTGGGAGTTTTTGAGTTTAAATTCATGGGTGGGAGTATGGGGATCGTAGTAGGGGAGAAGATCACCCTGCTTTTCGAAGCGGCTTTGAAGGATCGACTTCCAGCTGTGATCGTTTCTGCGTCGGGTGGTGCTCGAATGCAAGAAGGAATTCTATCCCTTATGCAAATGGCTAAGACCACTGGTTTGATTAGCCAGCTTCGGGCCGAAGGCATTCCTTATATTTCAATTTTGACAGATCCTACAACCGGGGGAGTTGCTGCCTCATTTGCGATGTTGGGAGATATCATTTTAGCTGAACCTCGAGCTTTGATTGGATTTGCGGGACCGAGGGTGATTCAGCAAACGATTCGGCAATCCCTTCCCGAGGGATTTCAGCGAAGTGAGTTTTTGCTGAAACATGGTTTTGTGGATCGTGTAGTACAAAGGAAAGATTTGGCTATTGAGCTTCGCCAATGGATGTGGCGATTGGGGAGACAAACTTGCCTCTTCCCAGAAGGATTGTAACCCGAATAGAGTTGTTGCTCATTTCCGTTCTTTGCCTCTTGGCTCTTTGGGATCCATCGCTTGCTTGGGCCCTGGGTGAGAGCCAACCGATTCACTTTTCCGGTGATAAGCAGGTCTGGGACCGGAAATCAAATAAAGTGGAGCTCTTCGGTCACGCGGCAGTTAATCAATTAGGCGAAACGTTAACGGCAGATTATGTCCAACTAGACCTAAACACCCGCCTCTTGGATGCAAAAGGAAACTGCATCTACCTCGCTTCGGACTCGGTCATTTATGGCGAAGAGATGCATTTTAATCTCCAGACCCATACCGGCACTGTCATTAAAGGCAGAGTCACCAACGATAGCTTTACCTTACGGGGTGAGAGAATTAGTAAATTAGGTGCAGGGCATTTCGTCACTCATTGGGGTGATTACACGACTTGCCACGATTGTGGACCGAGTTGGAGCTTTGAAGCTGAAGACGTGGATATGGAATTCGGAGGATATGCATATCTTCACAATGTTACGACTCGGGTTAAAGAAGCACCGATGTTTTGGCTGCCTTACTTGATAGTCCCGATGAAAACTCGCCGGCAAACAGGGCTCTTGTTTCCCATTATCAGGACTTCAGGGTCGGATGGTGCTACTTTTGTATTTCCTTTTTTCTGGGCCATTAATCGCAGCATGGATATGACCATTGGACTTGGGGACTACTCACAGCGGGGGGCCCGAGTAGAGACGGAAACCCGTTATTCGCTTTCACCCGGAAGTTCGGGCACGATTCGGGCGTTCTACATGTCGGATCGAAGTTTTCCTGATCAGCCTAACCGCTGGGCTCTGGACATTACACAAAGTCACGAGTTCCCCTGGGGGATTGAACAAAAACTCCGACTCTCCGAAGTAAGCGATAATCTTTATCCCTATATGTTTCCTGCCGATGTGCCCGGATCAGGAGAGGCTTTCCAATCGTCTTACCTGGCATTTTCGAAAGGATCTGCGGACGTAAGCGGATTTATGGCATTTCAGAGGTACCGCAACTTATTGAACTCTGCCCCTGGAGATCCAGTCGCACAAAAAGTAAATTTTGATCAACGCACAGTTCAAGCGCTTCCTTCGGCTCTTCTCACAACCAATGACAAATTTCTTTGGGATACACCATTTGTGGGGGGGATTACGGTCGGATTTGAAAACTTTACCCGAGCAGCAGGTCCTTTTGACTACGATGCTAGTAGTCTAGGATTGCCGTTTGGTACCGCTATACCTTTGAATCCACCTCCTTTCCGTCCAGGAATAGATCCAATTCGTGAAGCGACCCGAATCTCTGTAACTCCATCGATTTATACGGCGTTTCGTCCCTTTGATGTTTTGTCTGTAATGCCGTCTTTGCAATACCGCGGGTTTTTCTATAATTTTGGAGGACTAGTTCCCAATCTCAATCGGGGGTACTTACTTTTTCAAACGGATTTGAGTGCGCAGTTGGAGCGTGTCTTTGAATTTCCGGATGATCCAGATGTTCCACGTGCCAAACATTTGATTCGTCCCATTTTGACTTATTCCTATATTCCGTGGGTGATTGAAGATCCTGCTGGGCATCCCTTTTTGAGTCAGATATCCAATGCCCAGAAAAACAATATCACGGGCTACAATTTCGATGATAACGATATTGTCCCTATTGGATATACCAGAACCGGCGCCAACTATTTTGTACCGCTGGGAAACTCCCTGGCTTATGGATTTAATACTCAGTGGGTGAGGCGCAGAGGTGCCGTTAATTCAAACGATGGTTCGTATCAGCGGGCAATCGAATTCAGCGCGGGTCAAGCTGTAAATTTTAAAGAGTTGACCAATCCGGTGGATCCGAGCAATCCCCAGCCACTGACAAGGTTCTTTTCGGTTTTGAATTTAGGATTTGATCGTTTCAGTTCCTCCACCACATATAATTACTATCCTGATCTAGTAGATCCCAGCACCCGTCACACGATTAGTACAAGTGCATCCTGGATTTTGGAAAGAGCAACACACCAAAGAATTTTGACTTTTGATCGGAGCATTAATCTGGGGTATAGTTTTTATAAAGGGGTCAATGCGCCGACGTCGAATTTATCCGGTTCAGTTAACTTCTCCCTTTCGGATTATGTTTTGCCAACAGGAACTGTATCCTACAGTTTTGTCACCAATCAGCTATTGGGTGCTTATTTAGGGATGCAGCTGCAGAGTCCTTCTCGATGTTGGAGGTTTTCGACAGGGCTAGGTTATACGGCAGGTCGGCCTGGCTTGGATTTCACTTTTGAATGGTCTTTGAATTTGACGGGTTCTGGATTCGGTGGGGTTACAGATTTTGCGAGCCAACTGGTACCCCGTTAAAAAAGCTGTAAAGTAACTATAAAGTAACTAAGGAAGGCGCTTTATGAAGAAAAAAACTTTGGGAATTGATTTAAGGTCCTATTCAAAAATCGCTTTACCCCATTTAGAGGCGGTTTTGGAAAAGAACTTACAAGTCATGGAGCGTTTGACTGGCCAACTCGTTCGCGACATCAAGGTGAAAAAGTCGCTTTTTATTTTTGGGAGCGGTCATTCAGCAATACTTCCTTTGGAATTATATCATCGAGCTGGGGGCCCTTCTTTTATAATTCCGCTAGTCGCCGATTACTTGTTGCCTACGGCCGGGCCTCCAGTTGTAAGGTTGTTGGAGAGAATTCCCGGCAGTGCACAGTTTCTTTTAGATCGGGCGCAGCCCCGTCCCGGTGAAATGATTTGGCTGGTTTCACAATCCGGAATTAATTCTGCAGTAGTAGATCTAGCTCTAGAAGCTAATAAGAGAAAATTGAGGACGGTCGCTTTTACCTGCGTAGCGCATAGTCAGGCGGTGCCGGCTCGGCATCCTTCTGGAAAAAAACTCTTTGAAATTTGCAGTGAAGTTGTGGACTGGGGTGGTGTAGTAGGTGACGCTGCTTTAAAGATTTCCAAGGCAGTTTCGGTGGGACCTCTTTCGACACTGAGTGGAATTTTTTTAGCCCATTCTATCTTG